>NZ_DAIQAX010000012.1:9268-40985 GCF_036781485.1 Thermocrinis sp. | reverse complement strand
GTAGAGGAATACCTCCCCTAAGGAAGACGCACCCTATTCAGTTGTCAATTTGACAAGGGCTCAATCAGAACCCTCAAGTTCTCTCAAAAAGAGTTGAGTTTTATTATATCAAGTTTCTAGATAGTCAAAGCTCTGTCCTTTTCTGACCCCAAGCCATACTGATAGACAAAATTCAAAGGTCAGTAGTCCTAATCTATGAATGAATACTATACTCGCTTTTTCACATACCAAACTCTCACACCTACCGATACGTGGCTATTTCTCTCCCAAAGAGTTTCCACGTTTATGACCTGAATATTATTTAGCCTTATCCATTGATTTACCTGGTTTTCCAGTATATCTTCCAAGCTCTCTTCCCTAAAGGGTGTCATTTTTCTGTGAAAATCTTTGTATGCTATCTCCATTGTTTATCTCGTTTTCTTCTTGGTTGGAGCTTTTGGCTTTTCCCTTTGGGACTGTGGCTCTGTTTCTATTGTCAAATCCAAGTCCTTTGCCCTTACGCTTACCATCTCAACTTTGCCCTGTTTGATGGTAAAGCCTTTTATGTTAGATTTGCTTAAAAACTCTCCGACTTTGTCATCCACCAAAGCACCTGCAAAGAAGCCAAGTCCCAAAGTGGAAGGATGAACCAGCAGATTTACCCTCTCAAACTCAGAAGCCAGCGTATGCAAATCCTGGTTTAGTGCCTTTTGGACTTCTTCATAAGGCATATCTCCAAAGTAAGCAAGATAGATCCATTCTGCTCCCAAGTTCCTTATCTTTAGAGGAAGATCAAAATCTCCGCCTTTAAGGTAGTATGCCTCTACACCCAAGGTTTTTAAACTTGCCACCAAAGAGGCTGCAGTCAAAGCACAAAGGTCAGAAGTGTTCATATAGATCACTGCTATCTTGTTGTATCCTCTTTCTTTTATTTGCTTTGCTATCTGAACCGATACGTTTATGCGCGCGTTTGCCCTCTCGGGCACAAGGAATGGGTTTTCTTGAGACTTAACTACTGGTGAAGCCGCAAAAAGCACCATCGCCAAAAGAAACTTTTTCATAGTACGCCTCCTGTAATTCATTATATCTTAGTCTCAGCTATCCCAATTAGAAGAACCACTATCCCAAGAGCTCCAATCGTTATAACTGCTCGAACTGTCGTCGTGGCAAATGTGATAGTAAATATTCCCCGGGAGATGGCAGTAAGATGGATCGGTGTAAATGTCGGAATAACTGTTTTTGTCGTCAAAATGGCTTAGACCAAAGTCAGTCCCTGAACTACTACTAAAAGAGTCGTCCATAAACGCCGTGTTCTCGTCATCTTCGGAAAAACTGGACTGGTCTTCTTGTTTTTTTGAAGTAAAGGGATTTGTTGGTGGTTGAATAGAAGACATCTCTTCGTTTATCCTCCATCCAAGAAGTATCAAGCTAAAGACGAGTAGGATTATCCACTCCATCACTTAAACCACCCATAGCCCTTAAGCTTTTTACTTCCAACTCCAAAGTTTTTAAGGCCTATCTCAAGCAGTCTCTTTGCGGTTTCCAAAAGTATGCTTTCCTTCTCTTCCCTTAGGGGTTCAAGGGGTGCAATTCCCAAGCTAAATTCAAACTCTATGCCTTCCTTTAGAGCTAAAAAGTGTATGGGAGTAGGGTTCAACCAATCTGCGGGTGCTTTGTTTTGTTGGTAATACTCTCCATAGTGCGGGTTCATAATATCTATCTCAAAGTCATTTGAAGGGTTAAAGCTAACAGGGTATGCGTCAAAAAATATTATCTGTCCCCTTCTCTTTTTGGAGCCAGAGATTTTTAAGAATGTTTCCACAGGGTTTTCTATTTCGTAATCGTCAAAGAGTATTTTAATTTTTTGTGGCACCGCATCTATATTTTTCTCTTCGGACAGCTCCTCCTCCAGCTCGGAGAGTTTAACTTTTTCTTTTAGAGATTCCGCTATTGAAAGCATAAATACAAACCTTGCAAGACCCTTTAGTGTCTCCCCGGGAATGTAGGGAATGCCGTATATGTGGTGAAACAAAAAACCGTTTTCAACAAAAGATGGATAGCCAGCCCCAATGACCAACCTGTAGGCAGTTCTCAACCTAAAACTTCTTCGGTTTATACCCTCCGGCTTTGGCTGCTCTAATACTCCTTTTCCTCTGAGACTCTCCAAAAAACGCTTTATGTATTTCTTTCTTATCTCTTGATCCTTAGGGATCTGTTCTACATATTTGAAAAGTAAAAGTTTGTTGAAAAGCAGTGCGGGATTGTCGGTCTGACTTAATAGCTGTTTAATTTCCTTTACCTTCATCCCTTATCTCCCCTTCTGCAATTCGTTTTAACCAATTGGAAAAGTATAACACCCTTTTGGTTATTAACCTGTATTCCTGAACTTCGCAATCAGAAAGGAACTCTATTAGGTCCTTTTGATCCTTTTTTATCCCTTCTTTCCTTAGAAAGCTTTCTATGTGTTCCAAAAGGGTCCTCCAAGCTTGCTCTTTTTTAGCTTTGGCAAAGGCAACCGTGACTAAAAGACCATTGTGAGTTATCATAGAAGGCAATTTTCTTGCATAAGATAAGTATTTTGACGCAAAATCTTTGTCTTTTACTTGCACCACACACTCATAAGCCAACCTTGCAACCTCTTGAACCTTACTTTTCATATTTGCACCTCCAACCTTTGAACCTTAACAAAGCCTTTACCCGTAGTTATGTCTCCACCAAGGTGAAAGGTAGAAGGTGGAGAGTATTCTATATCTTCTAAGAAGGTCAAGCCAAACACAAAAACAGATTCAGCGGGAACGTATTCTTCTGTCCATAGGGCTCCCTCTTCGACGGTGCCCGTATCCAGATCTATCTTTATGTGCGTTTGAACTTCTGTGTAGTTGCTTACAAAGTCCCTAAAGTCCGTATCGCTTACGCATACAAACCTTTTTATGTTTTCTTCTCCCAAAACACCCTTTAAAAGTTCAACAAACCCTTTTAGCTCTTGTGAATCTTCCGCTTCAAAAATAAACTCCTCAAGCAACAGCTTACCATTTATTAAATTTTTGTGCTCCTTTGTATCCAAAACCTTTACCTTGCCCTCCTGCACTTCTTTTATTCTTTGGTCAAGTCCCACAAACTCAAAGAACCTGTTTATGGCATATGGGCATGTAGTTAGTGAAAATATTCCCTTTGCAGATTTTACAGGGAAAAGTAAGATAAAGCCGTCAGAAAACAAAACTTTGCCCGCTCCCACTTCTTTTCCCTCTTCCGCTCCCTCTCCCGCAATGCCAAAGATCTTTGCAAGTCTTAGCATACTCTTGTCTTTTAGCTCACCTTTGGTTAGTCTTTCCTCTACCTGCGAGGGCTTTTCCCCAATCGTCATTGCAATTTGGTTTATTTCCAAGTTTCTCAGCGCTCCCTTCAAGCTCGTTCCAGGAATATAGGGAAAGTTGGTATGCACTTCGCGCACCACCGGCAGATCAACATACCCCAATCCTTGACCTGCACCTATGTGCAGTGGTGTGATGGTTTTAAGAAGGTAGATCTCTTTACGCATTTCCGCCCCCCTTAGTTAAGTTTTCAAAGATTTCAAAACCCAATTCAAAGATTTCCTTGAACTTATCCTCCGAAAGGACAGCACTGAGCACCTCAGCTTCCTGAGGTGGAGTCCCGTGAACGCAAGCATTCCTAAGATTTTTAAACTTGATCCACCTTTCATCACCGCTTCTATCCAGAAGAGCTTTTACCTCTTCTCTGTTTTTGTAGAATTGATCATCTCCCAAGCCAAAGATCCTTATACCTTTTACCAGTATAGCTTCGTAAAGCAAGGTTATTGCCTTCAAATACTGACCCCTTTCGTAGAAGAACTTAGCTCTGTTTCTCATCCTGCTTTCCAGGCGGTCATCCAGCAAGCCAAAGATATATTTTTCCACAACCCGTTGATGCAAGGGCTCTAAGTATTGCTTTTGCGTTTTGAGATTTGCAAGATTTCTAAGTGCCTTTGTGGCAGGCCTGTTTATTTCTACCTCAAAGTAAGTTCCGCGTGCATAGCTTTCGTCTACCCCAGCCAGTTGGAAGTAGCTTCTAAAGTCCCCTGCGTTTTCAAAAAGGCTTAGGGCTTCGTTTAGCTTTACCAGCTCTTCCAAATGGCTCAGGCGCTTCACCGGCCTTGAGCCATCCTCTAACGCATGCTCCAAAAAGCCATAGTATATCTCCAACTCAAAGCTCTTCAGCTTTTTAATCACCATAAGGTCAAGGAGCACCACGTATGGCACAAACCTGTAAGCGTGTGTAATATCAAGGATGATCTTTTTGTAGTCTCCCAAGCTCAGAACTTTTTGCATAACGCTTTTGGATATACTTTCAAGCTCCGGTGGGTTTTCAAGAAGTATGTAGTGAATTTCTACATCTACACTTTCTTTTATCTTGCTTATCCACTCAGACAGCACCTCGTCGCTGACTTTTTGTGCTTTTTCCAGTTCTATTATCCTGTCAAAAAGTTCTTCTATCTCTTGATCTTGTGATTGCTTCACATTGATAAGTTCAGACCAGCCAGAGCCAGTGGTTCCCACAAAGAGAAGCTCTAAGTCCTCTCCCTTTTGGCGCAGGTGTTCAAAAAGGGCTATACCAAAAAGGTAGCTTTCTCTTACTTCCTCTTCGGAAAACCTGTACTTGATATTTTCGTAGGATCTTTTCCCCCTAGAGCCCCCTATAAAGCTTACTAAAAGACTCTTTTCCATCTATGCCACCTCCAAAAGGATTCCACTGTTCCAACCTCTTTTGAGTAGATCTTTAGACTCATTACCATACTTAATAACTTCCTTGTGGGAAGAAATCTGACATAGCCTTTTGCACATTCCACTTTCTAATGCCCTAAGCCAGAGCACTGTGCCTGGCCTAAGCATGTAAAGGAAAGGCTTTGCAAAGCCCGAAACCCATTCAGGCTCCAAAGAAGAAACCCACTCTACCTTAAACTTTATGTGTTCACTAAGCCATATCTCTCCTTTTAAATCCACGTAAAGGTGGGTTGTGGAGTAGAACTTGTAAAGCCCGCCTTTTTCAATGCTGACGGTGGAGTTTAGAAAGTCTAAAAATCTGTCCTCAACGGGCTTAACTTTAGCATACTTTCTCTCTCCCCCCACAGTAGCAAAAAACGACTTTTCCACGTCTTGATCTACCAAAAGCACTATGTGAGAGTCTTTAAATCTCAAATAAACCCTTGAGTAGAGATAGCCCTCTTGGGATACCCTTTTGTCGTAGTTTAGCTTTACCCCAACCCTCTCTTCCTCTTGGAATAGGATTTCCTTTTTTGTGGAAAAGCCCTTCCCTTTGGCATAACTTTCTGCAAAATTAGAAAAACTACAAAAACCCTTCGCCTGTTCAAGGCTTAAAAGCCCCTGCCCTTCAAAAGGTACCACAAAAGGTCTTTTCAATTCCTCGCTCCACTTTGGAACGTAGACCTTGCCTTCCTCTTTCTTTCTCATACTTAGGCAATCCGCAGGCATTGGGAGAAACAGTTCGCCTTTGTGTTTTATGAAAACTCCCATTACCCTTAGAGCGGCTCCGTCACCCAAAGAGAAAAACCTCATTATGGGTGGTGGAAAGCTAACCTGTTGATAATGGGACTCTCCCGCGGTAAAGTTTTTTAAACTTCCAAAGGTTAGCGCATCTTCAGGCGTTAGCTCCAACAACTTCATAACTTTTTTCCCTCCTTTCCTTTGCTAAAAATCGAGCGGTATAGAATAAGTTTGCAAAGTTCTCAAGGTCTGAGTAATCTAAGAACGATCTAAGTCTTTCCAAGTAGTCCTCAATAAAAGACTCTTTGTCCTTTTCTAAGTGTTCTTTTAGCTTTCTTTCATCCACCCTTCTTCTGAGCATTCCCTTAAGAAGGGCTAAAATTATTTGCACGTTCTCACTCTTATCTTTAAATTTGCTCACTATCTGCTTGAGGTCATACACAGTCCTGTCTCCTATGATGTCTTTCTCAAAGTATGAAATGGTGTCCTTGAGGAGCTTCAAAAACTCCCACTTGGCACGAAAGCTAACAGGTGCTCCTCCCCTTGGGATTACGGTAATGCAAAAAGCAGACTTTCCTTTTACACTCTTTGCCATTTTTTCTGCCTTTCTGACCTCGTCCAATAGATAAGCGAGATTTTCCTTTTGATGCCCTATTACTATTCCTGCGCTGACAGAGGCGTTTTCTCCCACACTTTGTTTGAAGAAAGGATTTAACTTTTCTGCAAAGTCCAAAAATTCCTTTAGGTCTGCTACCGCAAGAACGTCATCACCACCCGCATAGACAATCCTAAGACCAAATTTGCCTTCTTCCAAACTTCTTATATTCTTCGCATACTCGGAAAGTCTTTCGGAGAATTCCCTGTGAAACTCTTCCGTCAGCGGCTTTTTTCTTTTTTCACCCTTCAGTCCAAGCCACTCTCCTATGCTGTCTCCGTCGGAAAGAATAAGGGCAAAGTAGTTCTTTGACGGTTGGTGCAAAAGACCGTGGTTGTAAATGAACTGAAGATTTGAGATCAAATTTTCAATCACAAACTTCAACTCCTCATCTTCCCTCTTTATCCTTTCAAGCTCATCTATCTCAAAGAGCTCTGCGTTGTATTCCCAAAGACTCTTTTTACCCTCTTCCACTCCCATGTACTGCGCAAGGAGAGATTTTAACTCTTGTGTATGATACTCGTGTTTTTCCTCAAATTCTTTCAAAGCTTCTTTAAAACCTGCGTTGGCTATATCATGAAGAGAAGGAAAGCTTTTTCTTTTAAGGTAGAAAAAGGCAAATCTTTTTACAAGGCATACACCGCAGAGTTTTTCTCCTTCCTTAAGGTAGTGCCTTACGTTTCTTTGGAGGCCTTTCCTAAACCTTTCCCAATCAATTGCCAGATGAGCCCTTTCTCCACATAAGGTACAACCATCAGGATACTTGTTCTCGTATGTGTAATCATCCAAGAGAGGCTTGTATGGTTTTTTGGATTTTAGAGAGCCGAGTTTTCTCTCCGTCCAATCGTAAGCGACCGCATAATCATCGAAGTCTTCTTTTAGATTTTGTTTTAGTTCTTCTTTCCATCTTTTAGTTTCTTCTGTAGTGGAGCATTCACAGTAGGTTCTAAAGTAGTTCTCAAGGTGAAGCTTAGCTTGTTGCTCTATCTTATTTTTTTCTTCTGTAGCTCTGATTAGGACTTCTTGAAGGATTTTTTCGTAGATTTCCTTCCAAACCATATGGAATTTGCTTATCGCTTCTTCGCAAACACACTCATTTGCCAAGAATACAACTCTATTTGGATAGTTGGCTAAACCCTCTCCCCCTTTTACGGAAACTGGATAAATCACTTCAACTTTTAAATCTCTCGTCAAACTCTCAATGACCTTTTCGGTGATTGTAGAAAGTAGTAAGCTTGAGTGGTAGAGGTCAGAAAGCCTGCGAGAGCTTGATATAAAGCCTTGAACGGGTGAGAAGGTGAAAATGTGAAGGATCATTTTGAACCCTCCTCTAAATTTTCTTTTCTCTTAAGCATTCCTTCTAATATTTGTGGATCAGGATATTCTGACTCACCTTCGAATCTAAACTTTGCCCCCTTGGGCAGTATATCGCCTGATAACAGTATCAAAACCCACCGGTATTTTTCTTGATGTTTTATTACCTTTACTATAAGCGGACTGGCTCTCCTTCTTAAAGTTTTCCCTTCTAGAACACCTTCCACCTCTTTTTTCCCAAAGACAGGCAGACCGAAATTGGCAAGTTTTAATATCTTCTTCTTCTCCTCTTGGTTTTGAGCATTTATAGAGCGTCTATACTCTATATATTGGTTTTCTATCTCTTCTAATGCCTTGCGCCAGCTATCGTGAAGAGTCCTTCCTATTTTTATATTATCAATTTGGATATTTGAATACTTTTCACAGGGTCGTAGATGCCCCCCAACCAGAGTTTTAGCCTTTTGAAGATTCTCTTTATACCAATTAAAGAGATCTTCTGCAGGCGTAAAGGATATGGATAGCCCTTCTGGAGCCTTAACCACAGCCAAATTCCCCCCTCCTCTTCTGCTTTTTGAACCTACACCACCCAAAAAGATCAATGCCCAGAGAGCTGCAATATAATGGTCTAAATATTTCTCTTCACCAATAAGTGCTAAGTTAAATCCTGAACCTGCTCCGATGGATCGTCTCTTTGGTATTACATTTCCCCAAACTCTAATTGCTACCTTAGACGCACACTTACCGTTACCACCAAAAATCTCTGTTTCCTCTTTCTTTAGCTTGTCTATGTCGCACTCACCCTTTAATGCTCTCCACCAAAAGCGCAGAAGGCCCACAAAACTGGCAGGTCTTAGCTCGGGCTTTAGAGGATCTGCACCACCCAAAAAGGCTGGCGTTATAAACTCAAGCTCAAAGGTAAGCTTTTTCATACTTTCCCTCCCTTAGTGCTTTTAAGAAGGAAAAGGATACAACAGGTTCGTATGTCCCCCCGCTGTAGTTGTAAAGATAGCCCTCTCCGTAGTGTCCAAAGCTAAGCCCTACCATAAAGGCTATTGGTACAGGTGTGGAGATGAAAAAGTGGAAGTTCTCAAAAGTGTTCTCCTTTCTCAAGTTTTGTATTACGCTTGCACTTTCTTTTGCCACCTCTTTCATATCTTCCACTTGGATGTTGCCACCACCCTTTGCCCTGAGGATGAGGTATGAGGGATTTTCCAACTCTTTGGAGATGTAATTTTTCACATCGCCTTCCATCTCATGATGGGCAAAGGAGAGCATCACCACAAGATTTTCTCCCCCCTTTTCAAAGCGATATTCAATCTTTTCCAAGTTTTCTTTTCTTTCTTTTAGCTCTCTTACATTATCCACGAATATAGGATGGTAAGCGTTGTTTTGATAGTGATAAAAAACAAAAGGCTTTTGACTGCCAAAGAGCACGCCTAAGGCAAAGGCAAGGACAGAAGGACCATTTATGGCTATGTGCCATCTTTCCTTGCTGTGAAGTTTCCTTTCAGTTTCCTTAAACTTCTTCCAGAACTCTCTTAAGACGTGCTCCCACGCCTCTTGGTTAAGCTGCCCTGTTATTATAGGCTTTGTTTCCAAGCCTATTAACACCTCAAGCTTTTTAAGGTAATCTTCCGAAATACCTGTAGCCTTTAAGAAGCTTTTGAACTCCCCTTCCCACCTATCTTGGGTTTTTGTGATGTAAATGGGTATCTGATAGCTCTCCGCATCAAGCAGCTGTTTTATCTCATCAACGGTGTTGAAGTGGTAAGGTTCCACAAGCCTTAAGCCTAACTCCTTTGTCAACCTTTTCTTTTCTTCAATACCATTCACAGATTTTATGTTTCCCTTTTTGTCTATCGCTCCTGTAAAGAGGGCATCCTCTGGCAGGTTTTCCACATAAAGGTTCAAGACTGTAGCTAGTTGAAAGCTTGCCCCCGCAAATTCTCTGTCAAAAAATACCGCAAAGCCCCCTTTGAGAAATTCCCTTATTGGGTTGAGGTGTCTTTTTATTTCCTTCAGGTTAGTTATAACTTCCTTGAGATTTTTAATGACTAGTGCATTCACAAGTTCCCCTTTGCCCTCGCTGGAAACTACGGGAAATCTAAAGGTTCTGTACTCTGCCCTGAAAAATTCCTTTACGCTTTCTTTTGAAACTTTGAAGACCTCTCTAAAGGTTTCTACGGACGGGAATACGCTTTTCTCTTTTGAGTATGCAATCAACTCATATTGGTGAGAGTGTGGAAGCCCCCAAAATTGGTTGTATAGCTCATCCATCTTGTCATCAAGCTTTCCGCTTCTTAGAAGGGTTTGAAAGTGTGGTAATTCAATCTCCCAGAATTTCCACATTTAGGTGCTCCTCCAAGTATTCGTGGGATTTGAGCTCCGAGGGCAAATTCTCAATGATTAGCTTGCTGGCCCCCTCTCCCTCGTATAGCACACTGTCAAAGAGTTTTATTCTTACCTTCCTTCCTTCGTACTCTTCGGGTAGATATATAACTGCTTTACCTTCTTCAACTACGCCCAACCAATCTTTTCCTCTTAGAGCGTTTGTGCTTGCAGCCCGTTGGTATGCTTGTAGTGTACGGTAGTGTTTTTGATATAAAAAGGCAGGATAATAGACTATTATGGCTTTTTGCTCTTCTTCCTCTGCCTGTTGCTCTCTTTGTATATGAGTAGCTAAAATGCTCCCCAAAGTTAGCTCACCATAGCGCTTCCAGACCAATTTTACGAACTCCCAACTCGGTTTAATAGCAGTTCGCACAGGGGCACGCTCCACTGCCCTTAGGACCTTTTCCACTGTATCTTTTCTTACTATGTAAATTGGTAAGCTTTCCTCTTCCAGAACCTCTCTTCTTAGATAGACGTCAAAAGGTAAGGGAGCAAGTGTCTTTGGGCTATTATCAAGGCTGCTTCTTAAGCGAATTCTTAGCGAGGTAGTAGTTAAATCTGTCCAGATTGTGAGCGGAACTGCATGGACAAGTCCTTCCTCTTCCACATGATAAACCAGCACGTATTCCTCTGGAATCCAGAAAAGGACTCGCACCTGCCCCACTTCCACAGGCACCCTTTTTTCTTCTTTTACTTTGAACTTTCCATCTCCCAGACAGCTTTTATACATCCTCAAAGAGATTTTGAGCTCCTCAAGATCCACCATCATGACTATTCACCTCTTAGTTTAGTATATAACCAAGCTTTTTACATACTTCTGACAAAAACCTATCAATAAAGTATTTCATCGCCTCAGCAGAAGGCTCATAGGTTAGATAGTCTCTTAACTTTTTCTTCAACCTTTCCCAGCGTTTGTATAGGTTTGCCTCCGAAAGACCCTCCGGCTTTTTACAATCTTTTTGAAACTCTTTACAAAGATAATAGCAAAGGATGGGATAGTCCCTTTCTTCTAAGAATCTTAACATATTCTCATAGAATTCTTCAGCTTCAATTTTTTCTTCTACGTTTTCTTCATAGGCAAAGATATCAGTTTCTTCTACGCTTCTATTGTTCTCTTCCGTTTTAGGATTTCTTACTTTCTCATAGGGAACCTCTTGTGAACTTCTCAACTCTTGGTAGAATTCTATTAAACATGAATTGATTATGCTTAAAAAATACTTCCAATTTACAAAAGCCCTCTCCTCTAAAAACTTTTTTCTGGAAATAATTCTTATCCTTATTTCTGAAAGCAGATCCTTCACGTAATCGTCACCCCAGCGTCTCTTAAAGCTTTCTTCCTTTCCTCTCTGTCTTACAAACTTTCCAATGGTGTTTTTTAAAAATTCCCTTTCTTTAGGCGTTTCTTTCCCTTCCGAAAACTTGATCAACAGCTCTTTGTAATCCATATCTATATCACCTGCAGTTTGTCTATGTGTTCTAAATCTTTACAATAACCGCAAAAGGAATACCCTTTTATAAGGTCCTTTGGAAGTTGATACAGATAAAAGCCTTTATTTTTTCTGTCATAAAAGATGTAAGACATTTTTTGGAAGTTAAAATTGCATCCTTTTTTATCGCAAAGATTTAGATCCACTCTCTTAGTTTGATCCTTTTCTGACGCTGTCAAAGGACATACATAGAACCATTTTCCAAAGTAGTAACCTACGAAAGGTCTACTTTTCCTTTTATGAGAGCCAAAGTCTGTTTTCAAATACTCCTCAAGGATTCTCAGATGATTCTGATTGAAGATCCCCAAAAACCTTCTCCCCTCTGACTTCTTTTTCTCTAAAATCAAACTCCTTATCAGAGACCACAGCAAAACTCTCCCTCCATTGTGTTATTATAACACATATGAATAAACTATACGAAGGGAAGGCTAAGATAGTTTATGCTACAGAAGACGAGCAAAAACTGATTGTTTTTTTCAAAGATAGCACCACCGCTTTTGACGCAACAAAAAAAGCCCAAGTGGAAGGAAAGGGAGCTATAAACAATACCATATCCAGCATACTCTTTGAACTTCTTGAAAAGCACAACATAAAAACCCACTTCATAAAAAAGCTGTCCGATAGAGAAATGCTCGTTTGGAGAGCAAAGAGGTTTGACCTTGAGGTGGTGGTCAGGAACATAACCGCAGGAAGCATATGCAAAAGGCTTGGGCTTGCGGAAGGTATAGAGCTTAAAAAACCTTTGGTGGAGCTATTTTACAAAAACGACGGGCTTCATGATCCATTGATCTGTAAGTCCCATGCCTTGATGCTTTCTTTGGCTACAGAAGAACAAATAGAGGAGATGGAAAGGATAGCCCTTCAGGTAAATGAGGTATTAAAAGACTTTTTCCACTCCTGTGGTCTTATTCTCGTTGACTTCAAGCTGGAATTTGGTATACTGCCTGATGGAAGTATAGCTGTTATAGATGAAATATCACCCGACACTTGTAGGCTTTGGGATGCAAAAACTAAGGAGAAGTTAGACAAAGACAGGTTCAGGTTCGACTTGGGAGACCTGATGGAAGGATACAGGAAAATCTTGGAGAAAATTCAGCGATAAATTGCCAATCCAACCCTTCCCATCCTGCGCCACACCCTATCCAGCTCCTCAAAGGAATAAAACTTTTCAGCTTCGTATCCGGTGTGGACATAAAAGCCCCTGCCGTCAAACCCGATTATAACCAAATAGTGAGGTACGCTTGTAAATAACAGTCCAAAATCTACAAGCACGATCACTGGCACACCCTTGCTTATGTAGTCTTTAATAGTTTTTTGGTCCCCCTTAAAAAGTTCTGTTTTAAAGCCAAGTTTTTTTGCGTAGTTTTCAAGGTCCGTAATCAAAGCTCCCTTCAACTTGGGAATATAAACATCCTTTGCTATGGTGTCTTGGTATATGCTAAGACCGTAATAGCCAAGAACACTGCTTAGAGAAGCGGGACCGCAGAACTGATCCCGCTGTTTTACGAAGGGAACAGGAAGGATTACCTTATGATTATTTCCTTGTTGAGAAGCTTCAGCAGTATAACCAAAAGTATGGCTATTAGCAAAACCGCTATAACTAAACCCAGGTCCCCTCCCGCCAAAACCTTTTCGGAAACCTTTGCCAGCATGTGAATCTGATGATCGTCCATCTCCGACAGCTTTTTTTCTATCTCTTCTTTACTAAGACCATAAGCCTTTAGCTTTTCTTGAACTATCTTGCTCTCCAGGGCTCTTTGTATTTTTCTTATTTCCTCTTCTCTGTTTATGTTTTTAAGCTCCTCAGTGGCAGGCTTAGACTCTACCAGACCAGCCAAAGCAGGGCTTGAGTTTAAAAAGAAAAACCAACCAGCTACTGCAAATACTATAAGGGGGTCTCTTAACTTTTTCCACATACCACCACCTTCTTTATAGTAAAAGTATTCAGAAAGAATATTCTAACATCGGATTTACTGGGAGGGTGCCATACACAGCTCCCTCCACCACCACTTTTCTGCCGTCTATCTTTACCCTTCCTTCTGAAATCCACTTTACCGCCTGAGGAAGGATCTTATGCTCAAACTTAAGTATTTTCTCCGAAAGACTATCCTCCGTATCTTCCGGCGTTATTGGAACGCATGCCTGGATTATAACTGGCCCGTTGTCAAGCTCCTGAGAAACAAAATGAACCGTGCATCCGGTGATTTTAGCGCCGTAATCTAAAGCTTGCTTTTGGGCATTTAGTCCCTGAAAGGCTGGTATTAAAGAAGGATGAATGTTTATAACTCTCATAGGAAAGGCATCTAAAAACTCCTTAGAGAGAACCCTCATAAACCCTGCAAGGACAACCAACTCCACCTCTCTCTCTTTTAGTAGCCTTACCATCTCCCTCTCAAAATCTTTTTTGCTCGTAAAGTCTTGCCTTAGGACTATCTGGTAAGGAATACCGTGTCTTTTGCACCTTTCTATGGCGTAGGCGTTGGGATTGTCTGAGATAACGAGGGCTATGCTACCTTCTATCTTTCCCGCCTTGTAAGCGTCTATAAGTGCCTGAAGGTTGCTACCTCTGCCAGAAACCAAAACACCTATGTTCATAGCTTCTGTCTGAGGGCAGGGAAGAGTATAACTTCTCTTATAGAATCTACGTCTGCCAAAAGCATAACCAGTCTGTCTATTCCTATACCCTCCCCAGCTGTTGGTGGCATACCGTACTCCAAAGCCCTTATAAAGTCCTCGTCCATAGCCATCGCTTCCTCGTCTCCCATTTCCTTTTCCTTTAACTGCTCTAAAAACCTTTCCCTTTGTTCAAAGGGATCGTTTAACTCCGTATACGCGTTGGCTATCTCTTTGCCCGCCACGAAAAGCTCAAACCTCTCCACCAAATCTGGATCCTGTCTGTGCGTCCTTGCAAGAGGGGAGAGTATCTTAGGAAAGTCTACCACGAAGCACGGACCCCAAAGTTCATCCTCCACCAGCACGTCAAAAACTTTGTCTATAAGCTTGGCGTGAGTTAATATTTCAGCCTTTGGTATTCTAAGCTCCATAGCTAACTTTCTAAGCCCCTCCACATCCCTCAAGAAGAATTCCTTATCCTTACCAGTTTTTTCTTCTAAAAGTTGGAAATAGTGATAACGTTTGTAGGGTGGGGTAAAGTCCAATTCCCTACCTTGATACGTTATCTTAAGGCTTTCTACTAAGCTGTTCAGAAGATAAGAAAGAAGCTCCTCAGTAAAAGACATAAGATTGTTGTAGTCCCAATAGGCGCAGTAAAACTCAAGCATAGTAAATTCAGGGTTGTGGGTGGTGTCCACTCCTTCGTTGCGGAAGTTCTTGCCTATTTCATAAACCTTGTTAAATCCCCCTACAACGAGGCGTTTTAGGTAGAGCTCTGGAGCTATCCTAAGGTACAGGTTCTGCTCAAGGTAGTTGTGATAGGTAATAAACGGTTTTGCATTTGCTCCAGAGGCTATAGGCTGAAGTATGGGGGTTTCTACCTCAATAAAACCTTTGGAATCCAAAAATTTTCTAAGCTCAGATATTAGCTTGCTTCTTAAAGAAAATATCCTTCTGCTTTCCTCGTTGGCTATTAGGTCTAAGTATCTTTGCCTGTATCTTACTTCCACATCTTTTAGACCATGCCACTTTTCGGGTAGCGGATGCAAGCTTTTGGCAAGCAGTTTCCAATCTCTTACTTCTACCGTAAGCTCTCCGGCGTTTGTTCTAAAAAGATACCCTTTAACTCCTATTATGTCCCCTGGATCCACTATATCTTCAAACTCTTTGAAAGATTTTTCTCCCAACAGATCTTGTTTTACGTATATCTGAAGCTTTCCCGTAGCATCCTGAATGTGGGCGAAGGTAGCTTTTCCCATAGGACGCAAAGTTACCACTCTTCCAGCTACCGAAACCTCCTCACGCTCCGGCTCAAGGTCGTACTCCCTTTTTACATCCAAAACCCTTAAACAATCCCCTTCTAAAGGTTCAGCTTCATCTAAAAAGAGATTACCATCAATCCTGCGTAGGGTTCCCTCTAAAATTACCTCTTTACCCTGTTCAAGTTGATGACTGGTTCTAACCCACATTTCTACCTTAGCTTCCAAATCCTCCAGTCTTACAACAAAAAACTGATCCTGTTTTGATATTCTCTTTATCCTTCCCCTTATCCTAACTCTTTTGCCAGGTGGGGGATCTTTTTCGTATTTCTTCCTTATGTTCCCAAGGTTGTCGCTTATGTCGTATGAGTAAGGATAGGCGTAGTTCTGCTCTTTAATCCTGCTTAGCTTTTCAACTCTTGATTTTTCCATAGATGAAGTATTTTATCAAAGCTTTGTGCATAAAATGCTACTCTAAACTCTCAAAATGGAATAAGTGCAGACCCAAAAGAAAGGTTGGGATTATAATTTACAATTAAAACTAAACTCAAAAGGAGGTGAGACCATGATGCTACCAGAGCCCTTTAGGTTTATGAGAATAGGCTGGTGGATTGTCCACATAATCGGAATCACTTTAGTTTTCTTCTTGGGCAGATGGTCCGCTGGCTGAGCAGAAAACCACCAAAGCCTGTTCTGGGGGCCTCCCCCCAAGAAAACAAAAAAATAAACAATAAACAGCAAATATCAGTAGCTAAATGAAAATTAAGTTAGATTCAAATGAAACAGATGTTTTATAAATTTACATCTATGAGTAGAATACTTGTAGTAGAAGACGAACCTTTGGCAATGGACAGGATAACCAGGTTTCTCAGGGAGGCTGGTTATGAGTCTTTTGAAACTGCTCAGTCTGTACAAGAAGCTATTCAAAAGCTACACGCTTACAAACCAGACGTTTTGATACTTGATATAAGGCTACCAGATGGTTACGGTCTTCAGGTAGCAAAGGAGTCCATGTCTTTGGAAAAGCCCCCCGCAGTAATATTCACCACAGCTTACCAAGAGTACGCAGTGGAAGCCTTTAAGCTAAACGCAGTAGATTACCTCCTCAAACCTTTCACAAAGGAGGAATTCCTCCAAGCTATAGAGAAAGCTCTAAGTAGGAGAGAGCAAAACAAACAGGTTTTGGATAATTTCTTAAAAAAGATAAACTTCATCATTCCCGTAAAGATGGGCACTACTGTTGTGCTCCTTTCACCAGAAGACATATACTACATAAAAGCAGATTCTGGAGAATCGGAAATAAGAACCAAAGAGGGATTTTATCCCATTTCAAAAAAACTATACGAGCTGGAAGAAGCTCTAAAACATTACAATTTCTTCAGAGTGCACAGGTCCTATTTAGTTAATCTCAACAAGGTTACAAAACTAAAATCTGGGGAGCAAAGCAAATACAGAATTTTCTTTAAAGACATAGACGATACAATAGAAACTAGTAGAGAAGGAGCAAAGAACTTGAGAGAGTTCTTTGATATATAGTCAAAGATCGAAACCCATCTGTAAAAACAAAAATACAGAAGTTGCCATAAGCACAGATCTTTTTTCTTATGAAAGAAGTTATTCACGACGGTAAAGCAGGTGGTTTTTTGAACATATACGGTATCTTAGTCCTTGAGCTTGATCATAAACCAAGCAAAATCTTTGTAGAGACAGTCTTTGGCAAGCTGAACCTTTTCATTCTTGGTAAAGATTACCCAAGGCTTGTGGAAGAGGATGCGAGGATTCTCAACTACCAAAATGGTATAAAGTATCATCTTCCAAAGGGTGGTTTCCAGTTAGACAGCTACTTTATGTTTGGAAGGGTGGAAGCTGTTGCAATTCAGGGACTTGACTTGATAAACCTGTTTTGGCTTGAAGTGCTTTGACTTATCTCTACTCTGAATACAGAAAACCCTCCTTCTCTGTAATAATCAAGCCTCCCGCCTATTAAAGCTAACCTGTCTTTTACATTTTTAAGTCCCACACCTTCCTTTAGATTATTAAATCCTACGCCGTTGTCCATCACCTCAATGAAAAGCTTTCTATCCTTTCGCCTTACAACCACCTTTATAATTCCAGCTTGCCACTTCAATCCATGTTTTAGGGCGTTTTCCACGAGCATCTGCACACAAAACTTGGGCACCTTCACCTCTAAATCTACGTCTTCTTGCGTTTGTATTTCAAGACTTACTCTTTCTCTTACTCTAAGTTTAACTATACTCCAGTATTCCTTTAGGTTTTCCAGTTCTTCCCTGAGGGTGATAAGGAAGTCCGAGTAGAGGGTTTTCCTCAGGAACTTGGAAAAGTTAATCAATGCCTTTTCTGCCTCCTCTGGGTTTGTGGAAACCAGCTCCGCTATGGCGTTTAGGATGTTGAAAAGAAAGTGAGGGTTTATCTGAAGCTCTAAGTTTTTGAGCTCTTGGCTAACTAATCTAAGCTTTAGTCGTTCCCATTCTCTTTTAGAAATTACTATCAGATATATCAAAAAACCAACCGATGCGGTAAGTATTCCAAGAACGTTCAAAGAAACTATTAACTGAAACTGTTTAAGTTCAATGTCCAGAAGAGCCATGTACTTGCAAAGTACGTAGCCTATATAACCGCCGAAAAGTCCCGAAAGGTAGGCAAGCGCGAGGCTAAATGGTATTCTAAGGAGCTTAGGTATCCTTTTTATAAGGACCCTATTGTTTAACTCGGTGGTAATCAGGGATAGGATAAATATGAAAAAACCTATAATAGCTCCAGAAAGAGCATAAGTAGGCCAGCTATCTGAGATCAGAAAGCCGACAAAGGTGCCCATGCAGGCGCCCATCAGCAAGGCAAAAAGCATTATGTATATCCATTCCCTTAAGCGTAGCTCCAGCATTCTCTAAAGTCCTTTTCTATAGAGAGCAGAAGGTTTATTACTCCTACCGAAACTCCCAGCAGACCTTGACCGGGGAAGACCGTATCACCTACCAAGAATAAGCCGTCCACCGTTGTAAAGGGAAGTGGATAGCGAAAGGGAAAATACTTGCGAACCATGGGAACTCCTCCCACCAAACCTTTGTATCTTTTGGTGTATCTTTCAAAGGTCTTTGGCGTGCCCACAAAGGCATTCTGTATTGCACCTTTTAAAGCCGGAAGCTTTTTGTAAATTTTACATAGTATCTCCTCCTTGATGAGTTCCTTTCGCATGTAATAGTCTTCCTTCGTTATGTTTTCCCAGAGTTCAGGGCGCGCGTGTGTGGATACAGTCAAGCTCAGATACTCTTGGGAAGACATTGTACTATCTTCGGGCAGAGAAAGAGAAAGGAAAAGCTCCTTGGTCCCGCCCACGCTAAGGGGCTCTTCTTCCAAGATAAGTATGTGGCTGGGAAGGTCCTTAGCACGTTCTTTTTTTACCTTTGCATAAAGGGTTATTGCAGACCAGGCTTTGGAATAAACTCTCTTAGCCTTTCTCGAAAATTCTTTTACAGAATCTATCTCTACAAGGTCTTCTAAATTCCAGATGGTCGTGTTTAGTATTACCCTCTTTGCTCTGAACTGCCCTTTGGATGTTTCCAGCAGGAAGTATCCATCAGCCTTGATCACTTTAAAAACAGTGGTTTTTCTGTATATCGTTGGTATAACCTTTGCTATGCTTTCAATCAGGTTGGACATGCCACCAAAGGAGTAGTAGGTTTTGTTTATAGGATAGGAAAGGCCCAGAAGAGCAACTGCATAAGGCACTTCTTCCAAAAATCCCTGGGAGGTTATTAGAGATATATAGTCAAGCAACTGCAAATAATCTTGGTGTCCGTTTATATAACTTTTGAAAGTTTGACCACCTTTTGCATACCAGAGCAGTTGTTGTATAGCTTCAAAGGGATGTCTTAAGAAGAACCCTAATATGCTGGTGTATCCAGAAAAAGGCAAGAACTTCCAAAGAGTTTGCCAAAGTTTATGGGAAAAGTTTTTTAACTCAGATAGTAGCTTGTAGTTTGCCACCCCTTTAAAGCTACTATCCAACTCCTGCAAAAGCCTTTCAGAATCCCACCAAAGGTTGATCCTTTTGTCCATCACCAGCACTTGCATGGACATAGGGAGCTCCTTTATAGGTGGAGCGACCTCAAGAAAGCTTAGTATCCTTCCCAAAGGCATAGGTTCCTCTAAACCAGTTATAGTGGTGGCTCCCGCGTTGTAATAAAAACCATCCTTTCTGAAGGTGCCAGCACAACCACCTAAGTAAGAGAGGCTTTCAAAGAGGATCACGGATCTGCCAAGCTTGCTAAGCAAAGCAGAAGCCAGCACACCACCAATACCTCCTCCTACGACAGCATAATCAAACATCTCCATCAAAGAGTAAGATACAGAAAATCTAGGTCATACAAAATAAGTTTTTAGCTTTTACGCAAATCTATTTTTACAATTTATTGCCACGCCTGTGTTAAAATAAAGCATTTAAGCCTATTTTAGGAGGTGTGCATGAAAACCTTGGTAGAACTTGCCAATAAGGCAAGGGAGCTAAGTGGAGTGAGAATTTACAAAAAAAACGTGGAAGCTGTGCTATCTGCGGTCCTAAAGAGTGGGGACTTTTGGGAAATTGTGGATATGTCTGACTTACCAGTGCCTGCTGCTTCAGGTATTGTGAATGTGCTGGTGGAAGAAGGCATTTTGTTTGTAGACGACGAAGAGAACATAAGATTGACCCAAAAGGGTTTTGACCTTGTTAGAGAACTGGGAATAGAGCCCTTTACGGATTACACCTGTAAAGCCTGCGAAGGTAGGGGTATACCCTTTTATGCCGATATAGAGCTATACAGAGAGTTTTTACAGCTAACCAAAGACAGACCAAAGGCTATAAGGGATTATGACCAAGGATCTGTTACGCCAGAAACCACCATAGCAAGGGTGCTCTTTATTGACTCCCGTGGAGACCTGCGGAACAAAGACATAATAGTGCTTGGTGCGGAAGATGACCTAACTGGTTTGGCAATTGCACTGACAAGAAAGGCAAGGAGTGTGCTGATCATAGACATAGACAAAAGGCTTATTGACTTTGACAACAGGATATTCAAAGAGTTTGGCATAGACAATGCGGAGGCAAGGGTTTGGGATCTGAGAAATCCATTTCCAAAAGATATGCTGGGAAAGTTTGACGTTTTCGTGTCTGACCCACCGGAGACTTTGCCCGCCTTCAGAGCCTTCATAGGAAGGGGAATAGCAACCCTCAGAGAAGAGGGAGGAGTGGGCTACTTTGGTCTAACGCTCAGAGATTCTTCCGTTTTCCGCTGGAGAGATTTCCAGATATCCTTAACCTCAGAGTTTGGAGCGGCTATAACCGACATAGTGCAGGACTTCAATCACTACATAACTTGGGATTATCATAAGGAAACAAAGGCGGCAGAACTGGCACCTGTCAAGAGAGAACCTAAAACCATATGGTATAAGTCTTCTTGGTACAGAGTGGAAGTCCTCCCTGGTTTTAAAAGGTGGAACGAAGCAATATCCGACGATGTTTTCTACCTTGACGAAGAGGGGTCAACTACTTGAAGAAGAGTTAGAAAGGTTTTTGGCAGAAAAAGGATACTGCTTAGAAGAAGAACAAAAAAGGGAAGTTTTAAAGATCTTAAGAGTTTTTTTAAAGCCCTCGGTGGAGGGTGGTGGCTGGGTTAGCACCAAAGACGGTTCCTTCACTCTGATAGATAAAAACTACGGAGAGCCTTACCATAGCCTAACCGCAGGTGCTATTACTGAATGCATAAAGAAGTTTGTAGAACCCTCTGAAGTCCTTTATAGGGCGGAAAAGGAAAAACTCATAACTGTGGTGGATGTGGGCTTTGGCTTGGGATACAACGCGGCAGTACTTCTGAAAAAACTCAGAGACATCAACAAGAAGGTAGAAGTTCATATCCTGTCCTTTGAGAAAAGGCTACTTGATGAAGTCTTACCCCCTCCAGAGGAATACAAACCATACTGGCTTATGCTTTGGGAAAACTTGCCTGAATTTCAAAAAGATGGAATACACTTTAAACTTCTCTTGGGTGATGCCAGAAAAAAAATAAAGGAAGTGGTAAACTTTGGTGCTGACGCTATCCTTCACGATGCCTTTTCTCCTTACAAGAATCCTGAGCTTTGGAGTTTGGAGTTCTTGAAAGAAATAACAAAACTTCTAAAACCAGATGGTGTATGGGTATCTTACACCTCTTCCCTCGCAGTTAGAAAAGCATTAAAGACCTTAGGCTTTAACCTTCAAAATACAAAAGCCGTGGGAAGAAAAACAGGGGGGACCAAAGCGGGAATCAGCATAGAGGAGAGATTAACAGAAACAGACCTGAGAAAACTTAGCACCTCTCCATACGCTATACCTTTCTTAGATCCAAGCCTTGACAGAAAACCAATTCACATACTCATAGATTACAGCATTAGAGTGGTTTATAATAGAAGACAAACAAAGGAGGTTGGATCATGAAAATTACTCTGAGTGTGATAAAGGCAGACATAGGAGGTTTTGTTGGACACTCGGGCGTTCATCCAGAAGTTTTAGAGAAGGTGAAAGAGATAGGTTTGGCGGAGGTTCAAAAGGGCAACCTCATAGACTGTCAGACCCTTGTGTGTGGAGACGACATAGCTTTGGTGATGACCCATCAGCACGGGGTGGATAGCGAAGTAGTTCATGGCATAGCTTGGAGGGCCTTTGAAGCAGGCACAGAGATTTCCAAAAAGTTAAAGCTATACGGAGCAGGACAGGACTTGCTTTCCGACACATTTTCAGGTAATGTTAAAGGTATGGGACCAGGCGTGGCTGAGATGGAATTTGAGGAAAGACCTTCAGAGCCTGTTATAGTTTTCTTTGCAGACAAGACCGCACCAAGCGCTTGGAATTTACCACTTTATGAAATGTTTGCAGATCCTATGGTGTGCGCAGGGCTGGTGATAGATCCTAAGATGCACGATGGCTTTACCTTTGAGGTTTTGGATACATTCACAGGAAAAGCTGTTAAACTCTCCACTCCTGCAGAGCTTTACGACCTTTTGGCTCTGATAGGGTCCGTTGAAAGGTATGCCATAAAGAGCGTTTGGAGAAACTCAGATGGAGAGATTGGCGCAGTAGCTTCCACTCAAAGATTGTCCCTTATAGCAGGCAAATACGTAGGTAAGGATGACCCTGTTATGATAGTCAGGGCTCAGTCAGGTTTCCCCGCAGTGGGTGAGATCTTGGAACCCTTTGCAAGACCCTGGATAGTGGAAGGTTGGATGAGAGGGTCTCACAACGGACCCATAATGCCCGTCTCTTTCAAACAAGCCACACCAACTAGGTTTGACGGACCACCAAGGGTCATAGCGGCAGGGTATCAAATAGCCCAAGGCAAACTCATAGGACCGAGGGATCTGTTTGACGATCCAGCCTTTGATAGGGCAAGGGAACAAGCCCAAACCATAGCGGACATTCTCAGAAGACAGGGCATATTTGAACCCCATAGATTACCCTCAGAAGAGATGGAATACACCACACTGCCAAAAATACTCAAAAAATTGGAAGGAAGGTTTTATGACCTGGAAGAGGGTAAAAAGGCGCCAACTGGAGAAGAGCATCACACAGAAACCGATTAAAACATGGAGAAGATACTTAGTATTGAGGAAAGGGTCGTTCTTATAGTGGAGGAGTTTTTTAAGGATATAAAGGATAAGGAGCCTTTTGCCTTTTACTTGGAGGATTACAGGTTTAAATTGAGGTCTAAACTGATTGAACTATTAAGCCAATTTACAGATAGCAGGTCTGCTAATGTCAGTTTTGACCGAGCGATGGAAGGTATGCTGGCTTATTTGGAAAAGCGCTTAGACAGTATAGACTTTGAAAACGAAACAGAGCTTAGAAGATTCTTAGAGGCTGTAGAAAAAACCAACGAACTGCTTAAGGAATTTCTTGAAGGGGACAGAATAAAGGACAAGTCTGTGCTATCCAAAGTTTCTGGAAGACTGGGGCTGTTGGCGGAGGAGCTAAGAATGGAAATCAACAGAAGGTTCGGAGGACTGCTCAGAAGGATTAAAAGGCTCTTTGGAAGATAGATCTACCTTCTTAGTTGAGATAGTTCTCTAGCAGAAGCGTAAAGTATAGCCTCCGCCACCACCTGATCTTCAACCTTTGCCACACCCTTCATTTTGGAAAGGCTCTTTTTTAGAGAAAGTACTTCCAACTCCAGCACGAGCTGATCTCCCGGATATACGGGCCGCTTAAACCTTGCTTCATCTATGCCCGCAAAGACCACAGCGTACTTTCCTATCTCCAGATCTAAAGATTTAATCATCAGTATACCCCCCACCTGTGCCAAAGCTTCCAAAATATACACACCGGGCATTAGGGGAAAGCCGGGGAAATGCCCCTGAAAATAGGGTTCGTTGACAGAAACGTTCTTTAAACCTACTATCCTCTTTCCAAGCTCCAGATCAATTATCCTATCCACTAACAGCAGTGGGTAGCGATGGGGAAGTATGTTCATTATTTCTCTTATATCCATCAATTAAAATTATAACGATGAAATTCTCAGAGCTTGCCCAGTTTTTTGAAAAGCTTGAGAAAACCACCAGCAGGTTAGAAATGTCCCAACTACTCTACGAGCTTTTTTCTAAAGCAGATAAGGAAGAAATAGATAAAGTTGTTTATTTAACTATGGGAGAGCTTGTGCCTTCCTTCAGAGGTTTGGAGTTTGGAATGTCTGAAAAATTGGCTATGGAGGCTTTATCAAAAGCTTCTGGTACAAAGTTAAGCGTTATACAAAAGCTATACAAAGAGCTTGGAGACGTGGGAAAGGTAGCCTTGGAGGTGATAAAGAGGGAGGGAAAGGGCCTGAGTGTTTCCAAGGTATACGAAGAACTATTTAGCATAGCAAGAGCGAGGGGCACTTTAGACAAGGTTATGCTACTTATTAACTTACTGAAGGCATTATCTGGTGTAGAGGCAAAGTTTGTGGTGAGGATAATAGTTGGTAATCTTCGGCTGGGGGTGGGAGAGGCTACGATTATAGAGGCTCTAGCCCTCCTGTTGGGTAATAGGGATTATAAACAGGTAGTAGAAAGAGCTTACAATCTTTGCTCCGACCTTGGTTTGGTGGCAGAAACCCTTGCGCAGAAAGGTTTGGAAGGTTTAGAAGAATTTAAAATACAGCCCGGCTATCCTATACGCATGGCGCTGGCAGAAAGAGTAGCGGATGCAGAAGAGTTGATAAGAAGATTGGGTAGATGTGCAATTGAGGTAAAATACGATGGTTTTAGGCTCCAAGTGCACAAGAAAAACAATGAAGTTTACATATACTCAAGAAACTTAGAACCTATGACAGAGATGTTTCCAGAAATAAAGCAAGCCGTTGCGAAGATTGACGCCGAAGAGTTGATCGTAGAAGGAGAAGCATTGGCTGTAAACGAAGAAACGGGAGAGTTCTATCCCTTCCAGATAACCATGCAAAGGAAGAGAAAATACCAAATTTACGAATACTCAAAGGAATATCCTTTGAAACTTTTCTGCTTTGACCTTCTGTATTTGGATGGTGAGGATTACACCATCAAACCCTTCATAGATAGAAGGAAAAGGCTGGAAGGTTTGATAACTTTGAAAAACACCCTTGAGCTTTCAGAGTTAAGAATAGTCCAATCTGCAAAGGAAGTGGAGGAATTTTTTGAGGATGCTATCCTAAGAGGTTTGGAAGGTATAATGGGAAAGAGGCTCGATGCGCCATACACCGCAGGCTCAAGAAACTTTAACTGGGTAAAGCTAAAAAGAGGCTACAAAGGACAACTTATGGATACCATAGACGTAGTAATAGTGGGTTACTTCTACGGAAAAGGAGCAAGGGCAAAGCTTGGAATAGGAACCTTGCTGACCGCAGTGTATGATCCTTCTTCCGATACTTTTAAGACCATAAGTAAAGTGGGTTCGGGCTTTTCAGAAGAAGAGTGGATAAGATTAAAAGAAATACTGGATGAGATCAAGCTTGACCATAGGCACGCGAGAGTTGATTCTTTGATAACGCCAGATGTGTGGGTAGAGCCAAAGTATGTAATAACTGTATCCGCAGATGAAATAACCCGCTCGCCTTTGCACACCGCAGGAAAGACAGGAGACGAACCCGGATACGCTTTGAGATTTCCAAGGGCTGTTGGTTTTGTAAGGTCAGACAAAAGGCCAGAGGATGCAAACACTGTGGAGGAGATCCTAAGGATGTATCAGCTTCAAAGGAAGATAAAGGTTGAATGAGTGGCGGCGGGAGGACTCGAACCTCCGACCTGAGACTTATGAGATCTCCGCTCTAACCAGCTGAGCTACGCCGCCTATGATTTATTATTATACTATGCGAGTTGTGATAGTTGGCAACGGTCCTGCGGCAGCCTCCGCCATTGAGGCTTTTAGACAGGTGGATAAAGAATCAGACATAATAGTCCTTTCGGACGAGCCTTACCCAACCTATGCACCAAACTGTATGGAGAACGTAATTAGGGGGGACATTTCGGATCAAGCACTGTTTTACAAAGGTGGCTATGAGTTTTATGAGCGTATGAGGGTAGATTTTAGACCAAACAAAGAGGTGGTTGGTATAGACAACAAAAGAAAGGTGGTTATAGTAAAGGGTGGGGAGGAGATAGCTTACGATAAGTGTCTTTTGGCTGCGGGCGCCAGCGCTTTTATTCCACCCATACCTGGTAGAGAGTTGGGTGGGGTCACTACCGCAAAGAATCTGGACGATGCCAAAAGGATAAGGGATCTGGTTCTATCTGGAAAGGTAAAAAGGGTTGTTATCGTAGGAGCGGGTCCCATAGGTGTGGAGGATGCAGAAACTCTAAGGAGTATGGGTCTTCAGGTGGCTGTGGTGGAGTTCTTTGACAGAGTTCTTCCAAGAATGCTGGACAAATACATGGCAGACAGATACATGAAGATCCTTGAAGAAGAAGAAGGTATAGAGTTTTACCTAAACCACCAGGTTTTAGCAATACACGGAGAAGACGGTTGGGTAGAGGCTGTGGAGATAGTTCAAAATGGCAGTGATAGAAAAAAGTTCCTTCAGGCGGATTTAGTTATCCTTTCTACAGGTGTTAGACCAAGGACACACTTGGTAGCAAATACGGACATAAAGATACATATAGACGAAAGGACTGGAAGGGTTGTAGGTGGCATACTCGTGAATGAGTATCAGCAAACTTCGGACAAAGACGTTTACGCAGCAGGAGACATATGCTCTGGAATTGATGCATGGGGCAGGCAAAGGTGGATAGCTCTGTTCCCACCTGCCCAGCAGGGAGGAACGGTGGCAGGCTACAACATGGCAGGTCTAAAGGTAAAGCATTCTGGCTTGGTGGATTACAATGCAGTAAAAACCCGTTCTGCTCCAGCCGGCAGTGGAGGAGTGTTTGAAGACGCAGAAAGTTCAACAGTCTTTGAATACGAGCAGTACCTGATTAAGGTTTTTTTAAAGGAAGGCAGGGTATGCGGATATCAATTTGTTGGGCAACCAAAAACTAAAAGGCTAAACCAAAGGAATACCTTTTTAAAAGACAAAGCGTGGGAACACGTAATGAAGGATAGAGGATTGGGCTTAGAGGCTTCTGGAGTTTTGTTCCATCACTTTATAAATCAAAAAGACAGAAACTTTTCGCCGGAGGTAGTAAGGGTTATAAAGATGGGTATGTTAAGGAGTTTGGGAAATCCTAAGTTTGAGACTCCCCTGTTTTATCGGGAGTAAAAACTTCTACTCTATTCCTTCCCCCTTCCTTTGCCCTGTAAAGGGCAATGTCTGCCTCTTTTATTAGATCATCTATACTCTCCATACCACTTCTAAATTCAGAAACTCCTATGCTTGTAGTGACTAGGATCACTTTATGATCGTACTCCACGGGTCTACTTGCTACCGCACTTCTTATCCTCTCGGCTAATACTCTTGCTTCATCTAAACCTGTGTTGGGTAAGAGCACAGCAAACTCCTCCCCTCCCATTCTTGCACAAATGTCAGATTGCCTTACTACACCTTTAAGCACATCTGCAAAGACTTTTAAAACTATATCTCCAGCGTCATGTCCATAAGCGTCGTTTATCTTTTTAAAGTGGTCTATATCAATGATCAAGAGAGACAGCTTTTTCCCATATCTTTTTGCTTCTTCAAAGATTAAGTTAGCGTGTTCAAAGAAGAACCTTCTGTTTGGTAAACCGGTAAGTGAATCATAATAAGCCAGTTCCTGAAGTTGTTTGTTCTTAGCTTCAAGCTCAGAAAGCAGATTGCCTATGGTTATAGCAGCATCTATAAAGCTGTTTCTCAGATGGTCTAATTCATCCATTTTTTTGGAAGTTTCAAAGGGTTCTATTTTAGAAAAATCCCCCATTTTAATCCTGTTGGAAAACTCCTGGAGTTTTATTATTCTGGCTATTAAATCCCCTGAGAACTTGTAGAGTAAGAAAGAAGATAACAATGAGAGCACGAAAGAATAAGCAACAAGCACACCCATCAAAGTGTAGAAGTTTGCATATATGGGGGAAATATCCTTCACGAGCAACACCTGCCCAAACTGATAACCATTTTCTTCAAAAAGTGGAAATTCTACCAATAGACTTTTTTTAAAACCGCTTCCGTAGACTAAGTATCCACTTACCTTAAATGGCACATTAAGAACTGATTCATCAGAAAAGCCTGCTATTACCACATCGTTTTTAAACAATTTATCCTTAACAAAGATGTCTAAAAATTCTTGTGGAAATCTGTCAATGTAAGTTCTATCGTAGTAAAACAACCATTCTGCATGGCTCAATTCCTTAATAAATTCTAAAAGCTCTTTAAAATTTATACCCAAAAAATAGCATTGTTCACCCAAAAAGATTTTCTTACCGTAATAAAGTCCTCTGTCTGTAATCCTGTAGTGCGCTATCCCACCGCATTCCTCATCTACTCTTAACCATATGTAGTAATCATCTTTACTTTGAATTATTTTAGATTTGGCTAATTCTAAATCACTTTCTTTGTGCTTAAGCAAAGTTTTAAAATTGTTGTATAAAATATCCCTTTCTTTAATTAATGCTTCTTCACCTATTCTTTGAAATACGAAATGGATTAAGAATGCTGTTGGAAAAAATGTTATTAAGAAGGACAGAATAACCCGTATGAGTATTCTTCTCTTTAACATTCAAGGAATTCCCTCCGCAGGAAACCATCAAACACTCTCACTACGCTACCTTCTAAAAACACTTGCGTTAAATGCTCATCAAAATCTATTTTGAGAATTTCTCCACTGCGGGTTTTAACCTCCACAGGTTTTGTAGAAACAATGCCTTTTTTGTAAGCAACTATGGCAGAAGCGGTGGAACCTGTCCCACAGGCTAAGGTTTCTGTTTCCACGCCTCTTTCATAGGTCCTTATCCTTATACTATTAAAGCTCATAGGTTGGATAAAATTTACGTTTGTTCCTTTAGGCTGAAAATCGGGATGAAATCTGATCAATCTGCCCAACTTAACCACATCAATCTTTTCCATATCATCCACCAAAACTACAAAGTGGGGCACTCCGGTGTTTATAAAACTCCCTTCTATCCTCTGACCCTCCACATCCAAAACTACCTCTCTGTAGTCTTTGGGTTGGGTAAGCTGGACTTTTATTCTTCTGCCCTTTTCCAAAACAAAGGCTTGAATAATCCCCGCTAAGGTCTCAAAGCGAACGTATTCTCCTACCATACCCTCTTCAAAGGCAAACCTAACCGCACAGCGTGAGCCATTACCACACATCTCTGCTTCAGAACCATCAGCGTTAAAAAATCTCCAGCTAAAGTCGTTATTTCTGTCTTTGGGCTTCTCTATTAGTATTAACCCATCCGCACCAACACCAGTATGGAAAGCACATACCTTTTTTACAAAATCCGCAATACTTAGCCCCAGATCCTTCAAAAATTCTTCAACCTTTTTATCTCTGTTGTCTATAACAACAAAGTCATTACCAGATCCCTGCAGCTTAGAAAACCGCATGGTCAAAATTTATAATCATCACTTAAAACTTTTTCGTATAAACCTTTTGGTATAAAAGCGTATCTGTGCATCTCTTCACTATACAGCTTGGTTTGAGCCTTGACTTCTCTTTTGGGTTCTCTGACCTGGTATTTTTTGCTACCCACCGATATGGTCCACCAATAACCCGCATAGCCTGGGATTACTGCCGTGTAAAGATCAACAATAGGAAAGACCTTTCTTAGTGCCTTTTGAATCCTCCTTACAATCTCTATGTGGTAGTATATGGACTCGGTTTGCCCCACGTATATTCCGTCATCTTTAAGAGCCTTGTAAACGTATTTGAAGAATTCTTCTGTAGTTAGTACATGAGCAAATCCCACAGGGTCTGTAGAATCCACTATTATCACATCAAACTCGTTCTCGTAGTCTTGAATGTACTTATAGCCATCTTCGTTTAAGACAATCGCTCTTGGATCGTCAAAGGCACAGGCCATAGTGGGTAAAAAACGTTTTGATACTTCTATTACCTCTTTATCTATATCCACCAAAACTGCCCTTTTAACCTCTGGATGTTTTAACACTTCCCTCAAAACTCCCCCATCTCCTCCGCCTATGATGAGCACAGTTTCTGGATTAGGATGGGCATACAGTGGCACGTGAGCCATAAATTCGTGATAAATAAACTCGAATTTTTCATCGCACTGAGCCACACCATCCAAAACCAATACCCTTCCAAAGTAAGGAGATTCTACCACAGTTATTTCTTGATACTGGCTTTTACCACGGTACAGCACCTTTTCTACGGGATAGCAGTGCCTGACGGGCGCATATGGATCCCTCTCCATAAAGAACACATCCATCATCTCTATTCACCTCATTAGTTTTTATATCTTTCTTACCAAAAATATAATCATAATAAAAGCAAGCAATAAACCAAGTAAATTTAAACCCATGGACACACCATGCCACTTCATAAACTCTGAATAGTCAATTAGCTTTAAATTCCTCGCTTTTGGAAGCACATAAAATAGATGAAATCCGTGCACTAAGAGATTAGCCAAGGATGCTGCAAAGAAAAGTTTGCCTAACTTCCAACCAACTGCCACGGAGATCAGCATTACAAGAAAGCCAATACCAAAATAAACTGGAAAAACTTTCTCTACCACCTTTCCCGCTTCAGCCCTATCTAAAACTCTGAATAGAGTGGGGGCTACGTATATGCTGAAAAAGACACCCATACCTAAGTAGAAGCTGTTTAAAAAGAACAAAAACTTACTCATGCTGGACCACCAAAGGTATATTGTAAGACCTTAGCACGCTAAGAAGTTTCTTTTCGTTTTCAGGCTTCATCTCACACATGGGAAGTCTAAACTCCTTTTCGCACATTCCCATAGCCCAACACGCGGTTTTTACAGGTATAGGGTTAGTCTCTATGAAGAGCACTTTAAATAACTCATACAGATAATAGTGCATCTCCCTCGCCTTTTTGAAATCACCCTTCAAAGCAAAATCTACGAGTGCTTTAACCTCCTTAGGCATTACGTTGTTAGCTACAGAGATTACTCCCTTTGCCCCCAAAGCCATCATAGGAAGAGTTAGAGAGTCATCACCAGAAAGAATAGTAAAGTTTTCTCCCATAAGCCTTCTGATCTCCGATATTCTGTCCATGTTTGGAGTGGATTCCTTCGAGCCTATGATATGCTCGTGCTCCTTTGCTAATCTGTATATGGTTTCTGGGGCTATCTCCACGCCTGTCCTTGATGGAATGTTGTAGAGAATTATTGGTATATCAATCTCTTCTGCCACTGCTTTAAAGTGTCTGTAGAGTCCTTCTTGGGTTGGTTTGTTATAGTAGGGAACGACCAGAAGGCAAGCATCCGCTCCTACCTTTTGAGCGTGAGTTGAAAGCTCTATAGCTTCGTGGGTGGCGTTTGCCCCCGTGCCTGCTATTATCTTTATCCTACCGTTGGCTATCTTAACTGCCTCCTCTATGACCTTTTCGTGCTCTTCAAAGGTCAAAGTAGGCGATTCCCCAGTGGTACCGCACACCAAAATGGCATTTGTGCCATTGCTTACGTGAAACTCTATAAGTTTGATTAAAGATTCATAGTCTACTTCTCCATTTTTGAAAGGCGTTATCAGAGCTACGATTGATCCCTCAAACATGGCTTGTAAGATGGCTTTGTCCAATTATTCACCCAGTGCCCCTGGACATAGTCCTCCCAAAGCCGAAGGGAACTAACCTTTTTGCTCGCCTTTGCCATTTCCCTTCAATTATAACAGATTTTAAGGGAGAGAAATCTCTGACAAAAGAGTTCCTCTCTCCATAGATAATCATTCCATTGCCTACGGAAACTCCCTTTAAGGGAGCCTGCCGAGGGTTTAGGACGCCCTAAAGAGCATCCAAGGGAGCACTCTTCTACCCTTTCACTCTCTCAAAATACCGCCTAAGCAGTATCCTGAGGATTAACTTTTTCGGCAGGTTTGTGTTTAAAAACTCCCTCAATCCCACAAAGCTCTTGAAGTCTTTGAAGTTTCTCCTTTATAA
>NZ_DAIQAX010000012.1:0-9168 GCF_036781485.1 Thermocrinis sp. | reverse complement strand
AAAACTCCCTCAATCCCACAAAGCTCTTGAAGTCTTTGAAGTTTCTCCTTTATAAGCCTGTTCATCCTTCTTGAAAGCTCTGGTGAGCGAAAGTCTAACTTCTCAACTACAAGCTCAGCAGGACTATATAGCCTTATTACTCTGTTTAGCCCTCTGTTTATCTCACTCTTCAGAAATACCCTTAGTTTTTCTACTATACAATGTCAATATTTGGGTATAAAATCAGTGATCAGTTGCAAGAATTAACCATTTTCGATTTAAAATTGAAAACATGAAAAGAATAGGATTTATAGCTATTTTGTTTTCCTTCTCCTGCGGGGTAGTTAGAACAGGAGAGGAAGGTTTGCAGAGGTATACCTTGAAAACTACAGTAATAGAGGACGTAGAACACTGCGAAAGTCTCATAAAAAGGGATGCTCTGCGTCCTCAGGTATGTGGCAAATGTAAGATTAACTTTGATCCTCAAAGAAAGCGTTTGATAGTTGCAGAAACTGACGAATGCGTCCCTTACGATTCTTACGGCTGTACTACGTCTTTTGGAGAGACATTCTTAATAAACACCCTATCCTGCAAGCCTCTATCTGATAGACCACCAAAGGTTCAAGAACAACCTACCACAGAACAAAAACTAAAATGGGTTTGATCTTTGAGCTTTCAGAGGATAACAAAAAAGGTTATAGATTAACCAATCTGGATGTGCAAGAGGTAGATGTCTCCCAATACTTGGGCGAATACTATAGGAAAGAGCTAAACTTTCCGCAGGTTTCAGAGCTTGAGGTAGTTAGGCATTACACTAAGTTATCTCAGAAAAACTACGCCATAGACACCACTATGGTTCCCCTAGGTTCCTGCACTATGAAGTATAACCCAAAGATAAACGAGGAGTTGGCAAATAAAGAGGAATTCCTAAATCTACACCCCTTCTTACCTGAGGACTACGCGCAGGGAACGCTAAGAGTTATGTTTGAGCTCAAAGAGCTTTTAAAAGAATTAGGAGGGTTTGCGGATGTTAGCCTTCAGCCTGCCGCAGGAGCTCACGGAGAGTTCTTAGGATTGCTGATGATTGCAGCCTATCACAGGGACAGAGGGAATACACACAAAACCAAGATACTCGTTCCAGACTCTGCCCACGGCACAAACCCAGCCTCTGCCAGTATATGTGGGTTTGAGGTAATAACAGTAAGAAGTGGTAAGGATGGACAACTAGATTGGGAAGACTTTATGAAAAAGCTTGATGAAAAGGTGGCTGGGCTTATGATTACAAATCCGAACACACTTGGTATTTTTGAGAACAAAATAAAAGATATAGCTCAGGTTTTACACGAAAGGGATGCGTTGCTTTACATGGATGGAGCAAACTTTAACGCCATAGTAGGTATGGCAAAACCAGGTAAGTGGGGAGTGGATGTAATGCATTTCAATCTTCACAAAACCTTTTCCACACCCCATGGGGGCGGTGGTCCAGGAAGCGGTCCCGTGGGTGTGTCAGAAAGGCTAAGGCCATACATACCCGTGCCTCAGGTTGAGTTTGACGGAAAGAAGTATTATCTAAATTGGGACATTCCCAAAAGTGTAGGCAAACTCTTAAGCTTTTATGGACACGTGGGAGTAATCATCAGAGCCCTGGCTTACATATTAACCTACGGCAAGGAAATAGACAAAGTTGCCAAATATGCAGTTTTAAACGCAAGATACCTACACCACCTGTTAAAGGACGTTCTCCATGACCCCTATCCAAATTCACCCAAAATGCACGAAGTGGTCTTCTCTGGCTTGCACCTACAAAAAGTAGGAATCAGTACCCTTGATTTGGCTAAAGCTTTACTTGATGAGGGTTTTTATGCTCCAACAATATATTTTCCCCTTGTTGTTAAAGAAGCTATTATGATAGAACCTACGGAAACGGAAAGCCCGCAAACGCTTGAGAACTTTGTAAAGGCTATAAGGTCTATACTACAAGAAAGGGCCGAAGCTACGAAGTCTAAACCCGAGAAAACACCCGTTGGAAGAATAAACGAAGCTCAAGCGAACAGAAGACCTGTCTTTAGAGCCTCATTGGCATAATCAAGCAAATATAGGGATCTTTATCGAAGTCATAACTTTCAAACACTACTGGACTTTCCGCATCAAAAGCTTTTATGTAGATCTTTTCAGAGTCAAAACTTTCCAAAGCTTCCAACAGGTACTTTCCGTTGAAACCTATCTCCATAGGCTCTCCACTGTAGTCTATATCCACTTCGTCTTTTCCTTCGCCAAATTCTGGCTCAGATATTTCCAAAATTAGTAAATCCTTCATAAAAGAGAGTTTTACAGGAAAGGCAGAGGCAGACGAAACAGCAGAAAGCCTTTTTAAAGAATCCTCTAACTCATCCCTATCCACTATTGCATTAACCCGAAAATCGGTAGGAATAACTGATAGATAATCTGGATATTCACCTTCCAAAAGCCTAACCGAAAGGATCCAGTTCTCCCCCTTCACGTGGGCAAAGTTTTCGTCCTTACCTACCTGAACGGACCCTATGACGTCTTTAAGTAATCTCTCCAAAACTTTTAAACTTTTGCGAGATAGTAAAAGCTCATCCTCAAATGCGACCTTTGGCATGAAGAGGGCAAGGCGGTGTCCATCAGAACCAACAAAATGAAGCTTGTTTTCATGATTGCGAACATACATTCCCTGCAGAGCATACCTTGTGTCCTCTTTTGATATGGCATATTCCACCTTGGATATAGCCTCAGACAGAAGAGAGCCAGGAATATGCTCTTTTACAACCGCCTGTGGAAATTCAGGAAATTCAGAAGGATCTGCACATACCAATTTAAATTGACTTCTTCCCCCTTTTACCGTTAGTTTATCCTCCACAAGCTCTACGTAGACTTCTGCGGAAGATAGACTTTTTACTACAGATGTTATTTTATTTGCGTTTACGGAAGTCTCACCTTTGACCTCCACCTTTGCGGGTAGGTGAAATACTAAAAAGTTCTCCAGGTCTGTGGCGTAAATATACAATCTATCTTCGTCCGCTACCAATTTGAAGTTATTAAGTACAGGAAGGGCAGATTTTTTTTCAGTAGCTAACTTCGCTTTTGATAGTGCGTCGCTAAACTCAACCCTATCTACGAAAATCTGCATGCTAATATTATAGCATTAATACACATTTGAGAGAGACTGATTACACTCCCTCCCTTTCCAGAGCTACTTTCCCTGTCCTAGCCATCTCCTTTATACCAAAAGGTTTTACAAGTTGCAAAAAAGCGTTTATCTTATCCTCATCTCCAGTTATTTCTACCGTGTAAGTGTCTGGTGATACATCCACTATTTTACCTCTAAAGATCTCAGTTAGCCTGAGCACTTCGTCCCTTGCCCTTGGCGTGGCGGTATGAATCTTTACAAGGGCTAATTCCCTCTCTACATGAGGGCTGTCTATTAGATCTTTTACCTTTATAGTGTCTATCAGTTTTCTGAGCTGTTTTACCACCTGTTCTATTACCACATCGTCCCCTATCACCTCAATAGTCATTAAAGATAGTCCCTTCTCATGGGTTTCTCCCACTGAAAGCCCTTCTATGTTGTAACCTTTCCCCGCTATGAGGGTGGCTATCCTTGCCAAAACTCCCAGTTCATTACGCACAAGGACAGATATTATGTGCTTTCTCGTTTCTCCCTTCTTCACTTCTCTAAACATAGGGGCCTTTATGGCTGATATTTCGTTCCTTCCTATGGTATCGCTCATTCTTTCACCTCTAAGGACAATTTTAAACCTTTTTCCAGCTTTTTTATAGCATCATAATTAGTCATATCTAACTGCAGTGGGGTTATAGACACATAACCATGATACACAGCCCAGTAATCTGTTTCCTCTTCCAGATGCCAACCAAACTCGGTGGCAGTTATCCAATAGAGAGGCTTCCTTGCGGGATCCAAGAGTTTTAATACTCTCTCTTTATAGGCTCTTCTCCCCTGTCTTGTAATCAAAAAGCCCTTTATTTGCTCCATTGGAAGGTCGGGGATGTTTACGTTCAAGTAAGTATTTTCCGGCATACCTTTTTCAAGGATCTTGGCAGTTATAAGCCTTGCCACCTTTGCGATTTCTTTAAAGTTCTTCACCTCTCCACCAAAGGCTGAAAAAGCAACGGAAGGTATGCCCAATATTCTTCCTTCCATAGCCCCAGAAACTGTGCCAGAGTAAGTAATGTCCTCTCCCAAGTTGGGACCATCGTTTATACCCGAGCACACCAAATCTGGCTTTTGTCCCTCCAGTATGACGTAATAGCCCAGGTGTATGCAATCCGCTGGAGTGCCACCAATAACTGTCCAAAAGTCCTGCTCTATCCTTCGCATCCTCAGAGGCATGCTAAAGGTCAAAGAGTGTCCCACACCACTTAGATTTCTATCTGGTGCCACTGTTATAACTCTTCCGAGTTTTTTTAGCTCATCCCTAAGGGCTTTTAAACCTTCAGAAAAGTATCCGTCGTCGTTAGTTAGCAGAAAGGTTGGCATGCTTCGCTTTTAATCCAGTCTTTAACATATAAATCACGAACATCACCCCACTTATAACCGCAAAGACAGTCCCCACCATCATAAGCACCAAAGAAAAGAGTACAAAGGGATCCTCCGTAAAACCAGTGCCGTAGGTTTTTCTTGGAGCGCCCTTAAAACCTGCAAAGTAAAGCCCTAAGACAAAGAGTATCATCCCAAAGCCGTACAAAAATAGCTGAGGTTTTGCAATCTTAGGAAGTTCCCTTATCCATCCGTATTCCTTAAAGAGGTAATAGGAGATTGCCATAAGGGTAAGGGTCAGACTTGTAACCGCTCCATGATAGTGGGCAGGAACTCTCAAATCCGCTTTCAAACCTGCATAAGCTATAACAATTCCTAAAAGGTAAAGTGAAACAGAAAGCCAAAAGGCTAAGGAATACGGAGAGGTGCTAAAAACAGGTTTTCTCAGAAGGTTAAAGATATGTAAAAATATGGGAATACCTAAGCCTATGGCATAAGACAGTTCGGTAAATATCTTTGCGTTTCTTGAAACAGGGTCTTCAAAGATAACTGGCACCAATACTAACAGGAAGCCAAAAAGTAAGAAGGACACGTTGGCAAATCTGAGAAGACCAAGCACGTGCCTTATGCCTAACAACTTAGAGAGAAAATACCAAGAGAAAAGGAGCATGGCACCATTCAAAAATTGGTGTATGTGTCCTGGTGCCCAGTAAAGTCTCTCATAGAAAAGATAAAGCTCACTGTGGCTTCCAGTCTTAAAGGCAGAGGTCAGAACAGCCAACATCATCAAAAAGGCTAAAATCACACTTGCGCTTAAACTATTTATCAGCGGATCCTTTGAAAAGATGTTTCTAAAAGCAGTTTTTAGCCTAATTATATTGGCAAGCCAAAGTCCGCAGAAAAAGGATAATGCTCCAAAAAAGAACACTGGATGGACTATGGTAGGAAGGTAGTTGTTGGAAACTGCAGTGCCCCAGCCAGAAAAAGAAGCTATGGCTATTCCCAAAAAACCAAAAAAGGCTAAGTAAAAGCTTACACTATCCTTTGCTGGAAAAAATTTATTCCACAAAAGCATGGTAAAAGCAAGCAGAAATACGACTATGGCAAGATCCACGTGCCCAACTAAAGCATGGTAGAAATATCCAGGAGGAAAAAGCTTGTAAATTCCAGGCGTGCGAGCTAAGGCCACCAGAAAGGCAAGGAGCCCACCCAAGCCTAAGGAAATTAAAGCTAAAAAGAAAAACCTTTTCTCCACTTTCACCTCCTTAGATCAAACACCATAACCGTAAAAAGCAAAGCAAGATAGATAACAGAGTAGAAGAAAAGAAAACCGCCGTTAGGTTTATTCGAGAATAGGAGCCTAAGAGTTAAGAGAAGGTATAAAAGGCTTAGTACAGAAGCTGAAATAAGGTAAATCTCCCCGGCCATTTGATAAAAGTATGGAAGGATGCTCATGGGCAAAAGGGCAGAGGTGTAAAGAAGGGTTTTTATTTTTGTGTGCTGTATGCCTTTTACCACAGGCAGTGTGGGAATGCCAGCCTTTTTGTAATCTTCCGCATACTTTATAGCCAAAACCCAAAAGTGTGGCGGTTGCCAGATAAACATGATCAGAAAGAGCACCAGCGGTTCAAATCCCAAGCTACCAGTTACGGCTGTGTATCCTATAACAGGCGGTAGTGCTCCTGAGACTCCCCCTATTTCCGTAGCTAAGGGACTTTTTCTCTTTAAAGTTAGAGTATAAACGGAGACATAAAAAAAAGAAGCAAGAGCCGTAAAAAAGGTCGCTATAGGATTGGTAAAAAAGAACATTATGAGAAAGGAAAGGGACAAAAGGATTACACCAAACCAAAAGGCATTGGAAGGTGATACACTTCCTAATGGAAGAGGTCTTGTCTTGGTGCGATCCATAAGCGTATCCAAGTCTCGGTCAAAATATTGATTGAGGACCGCAGAACCAGCAGAAGCCAAGCCTGTGCCAAGAAGAGTCCAAAATACTAAATTTGTGGGAGGGAAACCCCTCTGAGCTATGTACATCCCCGTAAGGGTAGTTATCAACACCAAAAGGACTATGCCGGGCTTTGTAAGCAGCAAGTAGTCTCTAACTGCACCACTTAACGTAGCCATTTTCACCAAAGCCTTTACCGCCATGCTTCTCTCAAAACAGGTTGTTGGATTCTAAGGTTTAGATGATAAGTTAGCCACGCAAAAAGGAAAAAACCAGAGGCTGTATCAAGGAAAACGAGGGGTAAAAAGAACCCTGTTAATACCATGGACACAGCAAACACAAATTGAACATTTATGAGAATAAAGGTGTATAAAGCTAATCTGCTTTTGCTGAAAATAAGATAGAGTAAAAAAGCTAACCAAGTTAGATAGGAAAGGTTTCTATGCACAAACTGAAGAGCTATCTGCCAGTTGGAAAGGTCAGGAATTAGGGCTCCTGCACACGTGGGCCATTCGTGGCCACAGGCTTCCCCAGAACCTGTGTATCTAACAAGCACGCCTGTTATCATAGTAGCGAGCGCAAAAAGGTAAGCCCAAATAGGAACGCCTTCTTTTACTGGATCTTGTGAGTGCATAAACCTATAGGTAAGAACAAGCGCCCCCAGTATTATCATAGATTCGTATATATGGATAGATTCCAAGAGCATGTGGCTTAAATACTTTAAGTTGGGAGCTTCTGAAGTTATCATCTTCATGCCAGTTAAGGCTGCACTTATGGTAAAAAGAAGAGCTATCGCGGAGGTTATCTTGGGAAGTCCTTGAAAGCGTTTCCATACGTATATGAAGGTTAGAAAAACAAAAAGGCCAGCCAAACTGCTTACTGTCCTGTGTCCCATCTCCAGCTTTGCGGAAGTTTCCTTTGGAAGGCTAAAGTCTCCATAGCACAGGGGCCAGTTTGGACATGCAAGACCCGAATCTGTACTCCTTACCACCCCCCCCCATATCATCACTAAGTAGGTAAATAGAATGGCGGAGCCTATAACAAGTCTCATAGCTATATAAATTATACTTCAAAGTATTCTGCACCACAGTTTTCTGTTTCCCAAACTACCACCTTTTCCACCGATGGGTATCTTTCTTTTACCTTTTGGTAGAGCCATCTTGCCACATTCTCCGCACTGGGGGAAAAGTCAAAAATGTCGTTTAAAAGCGTGTAGTCTGGTAAGACCTCCTTTAAAAAGTTTTCCACCTCCACAAAGTCCTTTCCCATGCCCCCCTCGTCTAAACTATCCACTCTTATATACACCTCCACGGTCCATGTATGACCGTGTAGAGGTTCAGGTTTGCCGTGGTAGTTTGTTAAAAAGTGCGCGGCGTTAAACTTTCTTTTAATCCTCAAAAGCCAAGGCATGCTTAGTATTTTATCCCTTCTAAAAGGATAATGTTCTTTAATGCTCTTTCCCTGCTTTTACCGTCAAATCTACCCGATAGAAAGGTTTTTAACATAGCACCCAGTTTATCCGTATTGCCTTTGTGTATTAGATTCCCATTCTCCCAAACTTCTTCCTTTGCAAAGTCAAGCAACAAAGAACCATCGTTTATTATCCACCTCCTGGCTGGGCTTGGATGCTCCCAAGCAACCCTTATAGTAAAATCAACGCCGTCAGCTTTCCCTTTTAACTCCCACACATCACCCACCTTTAAACTCTCAACTTCTATCTCCTTAAAAAATCTCTGAAGTAGATATAAGTCGTGCCAAGCAAGGTCCCAAAGGGGAGAAATATATCCCTTTCCTTTACCAAGTCTTTCAATACTCAGAGTTTTCACGTTCTTTGGAAAGTAGTTCAAACACGCTGAAAAGCTCTCTATCTCAGAGATGTAAAGGTTGGGATAATGGTATATTTGTATAAACTCTAAGTAGGTCAAAGCTGGGGGCTTCTCAAGAAGCACAGGAACCCCCTTATCTAAAAAATCTCTCGCGAGCTTAACATGGTCCTTAGGATCTACTGCTATTATTACCGCTCCTATGTCCTCCTGCACTTCATCCAAATGGCAATAAAAGGGGTAATCGTCTATTGCTTTGTTTGGATCTTTATCGCACAATACTGGTGCTTTCCCAAGTTCTTCCAGTTTTAGTAGATATTTCTTTCCCATGTTTCCCAGACCAATCACCAGAATATGCATGTCCGAGAAAGATTATATTAAAAAGCATGCAAACAATTCGAGGCTTTTCAAAAAAATCTTTCAGACAGTGCTAAGTACTATAATAAAACTTAAGATGTACGTAAGCTTGGAATTTAAACTCCAACTCAACAGTTCAGACAGAAAAAAGCTTTTTCAGCTAATGCGCAAACAATCGTCCGCCATATACATAGACTCTGCTATCTACAAAGCTAAGCAGTATCCAACGGATAAAAAAGTCATTCTTGGCGGTAAAGCCCTTTTTGAAAAGCTCTGCAGAAACCACCTTACGTGTGAAACAAGAGAAAAGCTAAAAAGAGAGCGGAAAGAGAAAAGACAGGGGACTTTGATAAACATAGGTTCAAAGGCAGTCAAAGGAAACAAGGTTTGGCAAGTTCTGAAGGTAGCCATCCTCTTCCCTGTTCTTGGAGAGGTTTTGCCAAGGGACCTTTCTCCTCTGAAGTCTTTATTGGTGGAAGGGGCGTGGGACAGGGTGAGGAGAAGGTTAGTTCCCTTAGAGGTTGGGGGGACGGCCCAATGTGGGA
>NZ_DAIQAX010000011.1:4438-41949 GCF_036781485.1 Thermocrinis sp. | reverse complement strand
GGTTCCTAATGAACCGTGTGGAGTTGAAAGGTGATTGAGCAAAGAGCAGTGTTAAAACTCCAGCAAGGTTCCTAATGAACCGTGTGGAGTTGAAAGACGATATCCATCCCCCACGATTTATCTTTGAATATAACCGGTTCCTAATGAACCGTGTGGAGTTGAAAGTACAAAGTCGCTTTCGTAAAACGGCAAGGCAAAATCTGAGTTCCTAATGAACCGTGTGGAGTTGAAAGCTGTAAACGGTGCTGTAGATTTTGATCGCTTTATCAAAGTGTTCCTAATGAACCGTGTGGAGTTGAAAGGCGTATCTTGTGTTATACTTGCTTTATACTTGAGTTGTTCCTAATGAATCGTATGGAGTTGAAAGATGGAGTTGAAAGTACGGAGTTGAAATTTCAACAAGGAGGCTGTTGCTTCCCTTCTCATAAGAAGTTGATAGCGCTGAATTAAAACAAAGATTGTGATAAGCTTGTTAGAGTTTCCAATTTGTTTTGGAGTTGAAAATGAAAAAACTCCTCTCCTTTGCCCTCTTTGACTCTGGAGAGACCATCCTTGGAGCACTAATTTTTTCCACCTTTTATCCCCTTTACATAACTCAGCACATAGACCCCAAGCTTTATTCTTTCTTCTACGGCTTTGCCTTCTTTCTGTCCTTTTTTGTAGCCTTGCCCTTAGCAAAGGTGGCGGACAAGCGAGCTTTCAGAAAGCATTTTTTCATACTCTTTAGCATCCTTACTGTACTCTTTGGAGTGCTTTTAAGCTTGACAGTGCCCTATCCAAGGGGAAATCTATTTATCTACCTTTTAATGGTGGTTTTTCACCAGCAGACTATGGTGTTTTATAACTCCCTGCTTGCGGGACTTCCCCAGAAAGGTTTTGCATCAGGTTTTGGAGTAGCCTTTGGATACTTAGGGTCTTCCGTAAGCCTTATCTTTTTGGCAAGCTGGCTGAAAGTGCCGGAGGTATTCTATCAGGCATCTTTCATATTTTTTATCTTAGCCCTTCCTGCCATAGCAAACTTGCCCAACCCACCTTCCAGAAAAGCTGTGAGCATTAAGGAAGTGACAAGTGATAGAAAATTCTTGCTTTTAATACTTTCCATCCTAAGCCTTACCGAAGTAGCCAATACGCTTATAGCCATGATGGGTGTTTATCTGAAGAATGCCTACATGCTTGAGGCAAAGGAGATCTACAGGGTAATAGGGCTGTCAGCGTTGGGTGGAGTGCTGGGTGGAATAATCTTTGGAAGACTAACAGATAAATTGGGAGCCAAAACTCTTTTCCCTTTAGCTTTCTTACTTTGGCCGTGTTTTTTAGTTTTGCTATTTTTCATACCAAAGGACTTTGTTTTAATATTGGGACTTTTGGGAGGGCTTTCCCTTTCGCACCTTTGGACTACCTCAAGGGTTTTACTTATAGAGAGCTTTCCCGCAGAAGAAGTTTCCGTCAGGATGTCCTTTTTGTCTTTAACTGAAAGGATCGCATCCACCACCGGACTTTGGACCTGGAGCCTTTTTATGCTTCTTACTCAAAACAACTACAAGCTGTCTGCTTTGTTGATGATTGTCTTTCCAACGCTGGGTTTTTTACTTTACTGGTTTTCCAAAAGGTAACATTCCCACCTTGGTGGGCTTAGGTTGATTCCGCAACCAAGGGAGGAAAGGTCGTAAATTTTAAAGTGCGTTGGTTCAGATGGTGTATGAACAAACAAAAAGGCAGTAGCCTGAGGTATGTGTTTTTCCTTTTCCTTCCAAGACTTTATCGTCAGGATAATATCCTTTAGTTTTTCTTTTGCTTGTTGCGAGCTAAGTGTGGTTTGAAAGGAGTGCTCTTTTAAAATCCAAATGCCATCGGGGATGTTTTCTAATATCTCCAAAGCTCTGTCTTCCGAAGGTATCCCGTAAAAGCGCACAGTATAATTTTAATTCACTATGGAAATTTTTGTCCTTGATACCAGCGTATTCACAAATCCAGATGTTTATTCCCAGTTTGAAGAGGACCAGCTCGGTGCCATAGAGAATTTTCTCTCCCTTGCCTCCCATGCAAAAGCCCAGTTTTACATGCCCACTTCTGTTTATGAAGAGTTTAACAAGATGGTATCCTTGGGGGAGCTAAAACCAAAGTTTGAGCTTGTGGTGCGCATAAGGTCTCCAAGACGGTTTAACTTGATGATACCTGCAGAATTTTTGTACGAATTTATAGAAGAGATAAGGTACAGAATAAACAAAGGTCTAAGGGTAGCAGAAGAGCATACTAAAGAAGCCGGTAGGCTTACAGAAACGGAAACTGGCAAGGTAATAAACAAGCTTAGGGAAAAATACAGGGAAGCCCTACGAAGTGGAATAATAGACAGCAAGGAAGATGCAGACGTTTTACTTCTTGCCTACGAGCTGGACGGTATCCTCATAACAGGAGACGAGGGATTGCATCGCTGGGCGGATAGAGTTGGAATAAAGCTCGTAGATGCAAAGAGCTTTAAATACATCTTGGAAAGCTTAGCAGGTATTAGGTGACGGCTATCATATTGCACACTTCGAAAACTTTCTTATTTTTTGAGTAAAACTTTTTAAGGAGGTAAGTCATGCAACAGATTGCTTACAACTTTTTTGCCACAGAGAAGGCAGTGCAAGAGGTGACACGTATAGCAAAGGAGAACAACATAGCAGAGCCCATTTTAAGAATAAGGGTTGTCCCAGGAGGTTGCTCTGGGTTCCAATACGCCATGGGTTTTGACGACACCATAGAGGAAGGAGATTTTGTCTTTGAATATTCTGGGCTGAAGATAGTCATAGACCAGTTCTCCATGCCATACGTGAATAACGCAGAGCTTGACTATGTGATGGACTTTATGGGCGGTGGTTTCACGATAAGGAACCCGAACGTAACTGGATCTTGCGGTTGTGGAAACAGCTTCTCCTGCGGATAAACTTACTCCCCCCTTCGGGGGGTTTCTGTTATATAAACCTCTACCCTTTCAGGTTCTAACTTTTCTACAGAAACAATAAGCTTGTAAGGATTGCTAACTTGGACTTCAAGGGCGTGTCTTCCCACTGACAAGCCTCTAACATCTACAAAAGGTTTAACTCCATCCACCATGTCTGCTGATGCTAACTTTTCCACAAAGTGTATTTTCATCCTGACTTTCTTTCTGGAAAGCTTATAGCTGTATCTTTCCTCCGCGTTTCTTATTTCCAGCTCCTTTTCAACGGATACCACCGACTTGGTTCCAAAGTTAAGAACAAACCAGAAAAGAAAACCAATAACCAAGGATAAGGCTTTGTAGTGAAAATCCTCTAAAAAAAGCTTTTTTAACATGCTAATTGTATTAAATGATCGTAAAATTCAGGATAGGAAACTGCTACGCATTCTGGATCGTCTATGGTTGTTTCACCTTCTGCCACCAGACCGGCTATGCTAAAGCTCATGGCTATTCTGTGGTCTCCGTAAGTCTTTATGATAGTCCCTTTGAGAGATCGACCCCCTTCTACAGAAAAGCCGTCTTCGTATTCCTCCACCTTTGCACCCATTTTCCTTAAATTTTGCACTATAGCCTTAATTCTGTCACTTTCCTTTACCCTAAGCTCCTGTGCGCCTCTTACTGTGGAAACTCCATTTGCAAAAGCCATGAGTACGGCCAAAATGGGAATTTCGTCTATAAGACTTGGCACTTCTTCCTCTTTAACTTGAACAGGCTTTAGCGTGTCTGTATATCTAACGTATATATCCGCCACCTGCTCTCCGGATATTTCCCTTACGTTTTCGTAGCTTATTTTTGCCCCCATTTCCCTTAGCTTTCTAAAAAAGCCATCCCTGGTAGGATTTACAAGCACATCCTTTAGTAAAACTTCACTATCCTTTAAAAGCACCGCAGCGGAAGCAAAAAAAGCAGCAGAAGATGGATCCGCCGGACAAACCATATGAATTGGCTTCAGACTTTGCCCACCCTCTAACTTTATCACCCTTCCCTTTTCCGTGTCGTAAGAAACAAGCTCCACTCCCATAGCCTTTAACATCCTTTCCGTGTGATCCCTTGACAGATAAGGCTCATAGACTTCTGTTAAACCTTCAGCCCTTAAGCCAGCAAGAAGGATGCAAGACTTTACCTGGGCAGAAGCTTTCTTGTTAAAGAAGGAAATACCTTTTAGAGTATTACCCCTTACCGCTATGGGCAGTTTATCCCCTTTCTCTCTGCCGTCTATTTTAGCGCCCATTTGCCTTAGTGGCTCTACCACGCGTAGCATAGGTCTTTTTCTTAGACTTTTATCTCCAGTTATGACCGAAAAGAAAGGCTGAGTGGATAGAACCCCCAACATAAGCCTTGCGGTGGTTCCCGAGTTTCTTGCGTTTAGAATACCGGTTGGTTCCTTCAGCAGAAAGTTCGAGCCCTTTATTTTTAACGTTCCACCTTTCTTGACAATCTTAACCCCTAAGGCCTTCATTATGCTTAGCGTGGCTAAGGTATCTTTTGACTCAAGCCAGTTTTCTACTGAGCTCTCTCCCTCTGCCAAAGAAGGCAGGATAACCGCCCTGTGGGAGATAGACTTATCCGATGGAACCCTTAGCTCTCCTTTCAAACAGTGGATTTTAGGTATAACTTTCACGCTCTAAGATTATAAGAAATTTTAGCTTCTTTCTGCTTGCAACTTGTAGCCCCCTTCCATCCAACCCTCTGGATAATACCAATCTCTAAAAAAGGTATAGCCCAATCCTTTTAGCTTTCTTCCCAACCTTGTTTCCTCAGGTGGAAGTCCAGCCTTTAGCTCTTTATGAGTCTGGAAATCGTTGTAGTATTCCACAAAGACCCTTCTGTAGCACTGACTGATAAGAGAAAGCAAAACATCCTCCGCAGGACTTCCAAAAAATTCCTCCTCTATGTGAAAAAGTTCTATCCACTCCTTGTAGTATGGCCTCCTTCCGTAAAAGGCTTTGGCAAACAAAAGGCGCTTTCCGTTTAGGCCTATTTCGTAGTTTTGCTCTTCCGCAAACCTTCCCCTACTTACCGAAATTAAACCCAACCTACCCTGAGGAAGTTCTATTCCTTCCTTGAGCTTTTGTTTAATATCCTCAAAACACCTCACTTAGCACACCTTTCAAACTATACTTTGTTTGTTCTCCGGTATGAAGGTTCTTCACAGATATACTTTCTTCTTTCATCTCATCCTCACCAACGATAACAGCGTAATCTGCCTTAAGTTTATTCGCAAGCTCTAACTGCTTTTTTAAGCTACCCCTTTTGTAAGACAGCTCTACCCTTTTGCCTTTCTCCCTCAAAAGCTCACACACTCTAAGGGCATAGCCTACGGTATCTCCTATAGGTATGACCATGTAGATCGGATCTTTTGGTGGTGGTTCTTTTACAAACATACTCAAACGCTCCACACCCACTGCAAAACCCACAGCTGGAGTAGAGACTCCCCCCATCTCTTCCACAAGGTAGTCATACCTACCACCAGCTATTACCGTGATGTTAAGCTCTTCGGAAACCATTTCAAACACTGTTCTTGTATAGTAGTCCAGCCCCCTTACTAGATTTGGATTTTCAACGTAAGGAATGCCCAAAACTTCTAAGTAATCAAGAAGTTCTCGGTGATGGTTCTTACAATCTTCACACAAAAAGTCCAACATTTTTGGAGCATCCTTCACTGCCTCCTTGCAGGTAGGGACTTTACAATCAAGCACTCTAAGAGGGTTTCTATCCTTTCTGTCTATACAGTCTTGGCAGAGAGCGCCAGATACGCCGTTCAAATACTCTACGAGAGCTTTTCTATAATTTGGTCTGCAAACTTTACAGCCTATTGAATTTATCTCCACGGAGCAGTTTATGTTCAAATCCTTGAGTATTTTGTAAGATATATTTATTGTCTCCGCATCCACTAAAGGATCTGAACTTCCAAACACCTCCGCCCCAATCTGATGAAATTGTCTGTACCTTCCTGCCTGAGGCCTTTCATACCTAAACATGGGCCCTTCGTAGAAAAGTTTGGTGTATGGTTTTATTGCAAATAGCCTGTGCTGGATAAAAGCTCTAACCGCACCCGCTGTTCCTTCCGGTCTAAGCGCCAAAAGTCTTCCCTTTTTATCTGGGAATACGAACATTTCCTTCTGAACTATGTCTGTAGCTTCCCCTATACTTCTCTGAAATACTTCCGCATACTCAACTACAGGTAGGATGATCTCTTCAAAGTTGTGAAGCTGAAGGATTCTTCTTACGGTACGTCTTACAAGGTTAAACTTATCCAGCTCCTCTCCAAATAGGTCATGAAAACCTCTAACACTTCTAAACTCTTCCATACAGTCTAAAATTATAAGTAAATCTCTTGTGATAGCTCACTTTCTTTACCTATACCAATCCTATTGAGGATAGCCTTGCCTCTCAGGGAATCCTTAGGTATGACCACCTCTTTGTTAGATCCCACCACCTTACTTAGGATTTTAGCCCAACGCCTGGTTTATACTATGATCTTTGTCTGAATCAGATATAATTATTCGGAGGAAAAATGCCAAGGCTGTTTAGAAGAATAAAGGAAATCAGAGGGTTTATAAAGGACATAAAGTGTAGAGGAAACAATGTTTCTGTGGGGCTTGTGCCTACTATGGGTTACTTACATGAAGGACATCTGAAGCTCATAAGACTTTCAAAACTGCAGAATGATCTCACGGTTGTAAGTATATACGTAAATCCACTTCAGTTTGGAGCAGGGGAGGACTTTGATCGGTATCCCAGAGATTTAGACAGAGATCTTGCACTTTGTGAGGAAGCAGGTGTGGATGTGGTATTTGCTCCAGATGATGAAGAGGTGTATCCAGAGCATCCAAGCGTGAAAATAGAAATCCCAGGGTTGACAGATAGATTGGAAGGTGTTTACAGACCAGGACACTTTAACGGTGTAGCTATAGTGGTGTTGAAACTCTTTAACATAGTTCAACCTGATAGAGCCTACTTTGGAGAAAAGGACTATCAACAGCTAAAGGTTGTGGAAAGATTAGTGAAAGATCTGTCCATTCCCGTAGAGATTATTCCCGTGCCTACGGTAAGAGAAGAAGACGGCCTTGCTTGCAGTTCCAGAAACGTCTATCTTAGTCCAGAAGAAAAGCAAAGCGCATTGGCTATATACAGGTCTTTCTTATTGGCTCAAAAACTCTTTCAAGGTGGAAACACAGATGCTGATCTGTTAAAGCAGGCAATAAGAGAGTTTCTTTTAAAACACCCCCACGTGAGCAAAATTGATTACGTGGAGATAACAGATGAAAACTTAAATCCTGTGAGTGAGGTAAAGGATGGGGACAGAATCTTGGTGGCTGTTTTTGTAGGCAACACAAGACTGATAGACAACTGGAGGATAAGCCATGAGAAAGTATGAAGGCATGCTTACAGCCAAAGGTATAAAGGTTGGTATTGTAGCTAGTAGGTTTAACCATGCAATAGTGGAGAGGTTGGTAGAGGGTGCAATAGACTGTTTTTTAAGACACGAGGGAGAAGAAGAGAATTTAACCTTGGTTAGAGTGCCAGGATCTTGGGAGATTCCTATGGCAGTCAAAGAACTTCTGCTCAAAGAAAACATTGAAGGAGTAGTAGCCCTTGGAGTTTTGATAAGAGGTGCCACTCCCCATTTTGACTACATAGCTAATGAGGTATCAAAGGGTTTGGCGATGCTTAGTTTGGAACACAGAAAACCTGTATCCTTTGGCATTATTACCGCAGACACCTTAGAACAAGCCATAGAAAGGGCAGGAACAAAACATGGAAATAAAGGATGGGACGCCATGCTTTCGGTAATAGAGATGATAAACCTCTTTAAAGGTATAAGATGACCATTTATAAAACGAAAGCGAGAGAGGACGCCTTTTTAGTCCTTTATCAGTGGGACATCAAGGGAGGGAACTTAGAAGAAATTATAGAAGAATACATAGCTATGAATAGGATAAAACACGAAGAAAGGAGAAGATACTTGAGGAAACTCTTAAGAACCTACTTTAATCACGCCGAAGCTATCGATAAACAAATAACGGACAATCTTGAAGGTTGGGACTTTGACAGATTGGGCTACATAGAGAGAAACATCCTTAGGTTGGCTCTCGCCGAATTACTTTACATAAAAGTGAAGTATCCCGTGCTTGTCCTTTACGATTACCTTAGAATAGCCACCAAGTATGCAGGAAAGACACCAGCAAAGTTTATCAATGGAGTTATATCAAAAATAAATCCTTTAAGCATCCCTTACAATCCTAAGGATAACGCTTAGACCTTCTCCTTATTTACCTCTTCACCCTTTACTTCCTTCACTTTCTTTTCCTCTTCCGTTTCACCAGATAGTGCTTTCTTGAAATTTCTTATACCCTCGCCTAAGCCCCTTCCCACTTCGGGTAGTTTGGAAGCACCAAACAGAAGAAAAACTATAAGCAGTATTACCAACAACTCCGTTAGATTAGGCATGTGAAACATTTTATATCACCTCCTTAGGTATGATTTTAACCATTCTACGGTTTTTTTCAAGCCTTCTTTCAAACTTGTCTTAGGTTCCCAACCTAGAAGTTCCTTAGCCTTTCTTATGTCAGGACATCTTCTCCTTGGATCCTCTTCCCTTCCTTTTAGCATCTGTATAGGCGAGTCAGAATTTGTCACTTCCAATACAAGCTTTGCAAGGTCCAATATGCTTATCTCTTCTGGATTGCCTAAGTTGATGACCTGACCTTCTAAATGGTCAGTGATAGAAAGTTTAAAAATACCATCCACTAAATCTTCTATATAGCAAAAACTCCTGGTTTGACTTCCATCTCCATGGACGGGGATAGGCTCACCCTTTAAAGCCCTAGAGAGAAAGGTAGGAATTACCCTGCCATCATCCATCCTCATCCTCTCGCCGTAGGTGTTAAATATCCTTGCTATTCTGACGTCTACTTTGTGCTCTCTCCAATAGGCCATGCACAGAGCTTCCGAAAATCTCTTTGCTTCCGAATAGACACTTCTAACACTTACAGGATTTACATATCCCCAGTAATCTTCCCTTTGGGGATGAACCTGCGGATCTCCGTAAACTTCGGAAGAGGATGCGAAAACATACCTTGCGGACTTTAGCTTGGCAAGTCCTAAGGTGTTTAGCGTCCCTAAGGAGTCTACCTTCATGGTGTGTATTGGGTGGTTAAGATAATCAACGGGTGATGCAGGACAGGCAAAGTGCAGTATCAAGTCCAAAGGTCCATCCACGTACAGGTAATTTACCACGTTGTAATGGATGAACTTGAACTTAGGATGTCCGATAAGGTGAGCTATGTTGTCTGGATTTCCTGTTATAAAATTATCCATACCAATAACTTCAAAACCTTCTTTGAGAAATCTATCGCACAGATGGGACCCAATAAACCCAGCGCAACCGGTTATCAAAACTCGCACGATAGAATTATATTATTAATTAACTAAGGAGGTGATTAAGGATGGCAATGCCCACAAGGGAAGAAATTGAAGCGGTTTTGGATGAGATAAGGCCCGCCCTTAGGTTTGACGGTGGAGATGTAGAGTTGGTGGATGTTCAAGAGGATGGAGTTGTGTTAGTTAGAATGATGGGAGCTTGTGCGGGTTGTGGTATGTCTGTGCTTACGCTTAAGGCAGGTATAGAAAGGGCTTTAAAAAATAGATTTCCCGAAATAAAGGAAGTGAGGGACATTAACTTAGACATACCCACAACCTTTGGCTTTTAGGTGTGTTAGTCTTTGATTTATTGTTAGGAGTAGCGGTAGGTGTAGTTTATGTCGAGGTGCTATTTAGAGTTTTTAAGCGCGGCACCTCTTGGACATTGCTTACTTACCCTATTAGAGTGTCCGTTTTTGCTTTTTTGATGACGGTTTTTTTGCTAAAAGGTGGGGTTATAAAAGCTATAGCTCTAATTACTGGCTTTTTCATTGGGCTGTTGATACACACCATAATTAGGGGGTTTTTTAAAGTTGGATTTCCTAAACTTTCTTGAGCCTTTGTTTTTAAACTCAGTCTTTCAGTTTTTTGTCTATCTTGCACTACTCCAAATATTAGCCCAAGTGTTCTTGGAGAGAAGAGTAGCCTTTTGGGTAGCGTCCCTATCCACTACTTATCTTTGGACTATTAATTTTGAACCCATAACACCTTTAAAAGGTTGGACTGTAATCCTAACCATACTGTTTGTTTATTTTTTAATAAAACACATTTTCCATATAAACCTTTTCTTGCTCTTAAAAGGGAAAAAAAGATGCAGCATGTGCTACTCTGAAGTTCATAGAAAAGCCCTCATATGCCCATTCTGTCATCATAAATTTTCTAAGAAAGAAGAAAGTGTTTAAAGTTTCTTTACGTAAAGCGTTAGACCTTTAACTTCTTCTACCAATACTCTGTCGCCTTTTTTAATGTCGTCTTTACTTATTGAATTCCATATTTCACCCTTTATGAAAACCTTTCCCTTTCCGTTTTTAAAGTCCATGATGGCTTCTCCTTCTTCTCCTATGAGCCCTTCAGATCCAGTTATCTTTTTCCTTTTCTGTGCTTTTAAGCCAAGCCTTCCGGCAACCAAGAAGAAAAATGTAGTGGCAAATACCATGGTGGCTATAACAGAAAGGGGGATGTCCCCATAGGGAGAGTCTGGACTGATTAAAACTAAGGAACCTATAGCCAAAGCTACCATACCTGCTATAGCCAAGCCCCCAAAGGTTGGTGTGATAAGCTCTAACACGAGCAAAAGCAAACCTGCCAAAATAAGGAGCAAACCAAGCCAGTTTATACCTATGATCCCCAAACCGTATAAGCCCAGAAGAAGGCTGACAATGCCCACCGCACCTGGAATTATGGCACCGGGATTGTAAAGTTCAAAGAATATACCGTAAAAACCTATTAAAAGTAGCATGTAAGCTACGGTGGGATTTGTGATTATCTTTAAAAAGGATTCCCTTATGCTCTCTTGCACATCTACTACAGGCACACCAGAGGTTGTTATGACAATTTCCCTTCCGTGCTTTTTTACTTTCCTACCATCTAACTTTTTCAAAAGATCAGCCCTATCTACTGCTATCAGGTCTATCACTCCCTCCCTTAGAGCTTCGTCTGGAGTAAGAGAAATGCTTTCTTTGACCATCTTTTCAAGCACTTCTGAATTTCTTCCCTTCTCCTTTGCTATGGACCTTACAAAAGCTAACATATCCTGAAGGGCTTTTTCTTTTACTGCCTCCTCCATTTTCTCTCCACTTACCTGAACCGGATGGGCTGCTCCTATGTTCGTCCCTGGAGCCATTGCCGCTATGTCTGCGGAAGCTGTTATTATTGCACCAGCGGAGGCTGCCCTTCCCCCAGGAGGATAAACATACACCACCACTGGCAATGGGGTTTTCTGAAACTCCTGGATTATCTGCCTCATGGAAGTTTCAAGCCCTCCGGGGGTATTGAGCTCAAGGATAAAAAGCGTTCCATTTTCCTTTTCTGCTTTAGCTATGTTCCTTTTAATATATTCAAGCATTATAGGACTAACCGCATCGTCCCACTTTGCGTAAAAAATTTTTCCAAAGGACATACTCACAAGCAACAACAACAAAAGTAGAAGCATAGTTAATAGTTTAATACGTTGGGTGAGAAATTAACCAAGCACATAATTTTTTCTGAAAAAGCTATAGCCAACAGCATACCCATAAAGGTAAGTCGAAAGCGTTATACCTTTTTGGTGTTCTTCCTGCTTTATTAGATACCTTGTCTCCCCGAGGCTTTTCTAACAAGATAAATTGCCCTTTTCCTAATTTCTCACCCAACGTATTTTCTTGTTAAAGATCTTATATTAGGGTATTAGGGAGATGGTTAAAAAGGTCTAATCTTTACCCACAAACTCCATAAAACATCAACAAGTATGTGCATAATCTCAGAAGCGATTAAGCCTAAGATTACGTAAAACACGGATTCTTTGTATGCTATTCTTTCAACCAACGAAAGGGGATTAATCGTAGAAACTTCCTCTGAAACACCCAGATATAAGTAAAAAGCTAAGTATATCAAGTAGTATAAAAGAACTGAGAAAACTAATATATAAAACAGCCTTATGAACGTTCCAAGTATTGGTATATGTGATAGCCCGCGATGCTTAGACTTTTTCTGATATGGATACCAGATAATCTTTAAGAATCTCCACCTTTTGGATGGTTTGGAGTGTTTAAGGTCTAAGTCGGGGGACAGAAAAAACGTTCCGATTAAGTAGCCCAAACTGAAGGGTACGTAAAATTCTTTTGGTAAAAAAAATAAAAAGCCCGGGAGGGCTAGAAGGTTTAAAAACTCGTGGGATTTAGCTAAAGCCAAGGCTTAGTGTCCCTGCTTGTGTTCATGATGTTCCATCTTTCCCATGGCTTTTTTAACTGGAGCTTGAACTTTTATCTCTCCAGCTTTTTCAAATTTTAAGGTGATCTCTACAGTTTGTCCTTCTTTGAGAGGTTCTTTTAGGTCTATTATCATTACGTGCAAGCCACTGGGCTTTAGCTCCACTGTTTTCCCTGCCGGCACCTCTATTGCATTAACTTTGCGCATCTTCCCACCTACCGTTTCGTGCAGTTCGGTTATCTTAGATACGTTGTTAGAAGCATCTACAAGTTTGTCTGCTTCAGTGCCTTTGTTTTCAATCTTCATATAAGCTGCGGTGTTTTTTGAATTCGGAGGTACAAGCCTTACCCATGGGTCCTTGACTTCAATCTTTGGTTGGGCTAAGGCTAAGGCACCAGCACCAAGGCCTATCAGAACAGTTTTTACCATGGCGCAACCTCCTTTGATAATGTTTGATTTAAATTTATCACAATATTCAAATCAAGTCAAGCACGTGTTTTTCTGGAACCACGCATAGAAATTCTCCCTCAAAGACTAAGTCCAAGTTTCTAAAAACCTTTACTTCAACCCACCTCTTTTTTCCTTCTGATTTTACAACTTTTCCCTCAGCCTTGAGCACTTCTCCCAAAACTACCGGTTTTTTAAAATCCACCTTTGCAGAGGCCAACACAACCGTAGGTTCATTTACAGACAGCATGGCACAGTAGTCCGCGAGGCTGAAGATAAAGCCACCGTGTATGAGGCCCTTTTCGTCTGCTACCATGTTTTCCTTCGTTTCAAGGACCACCACCGCATAACCTTCTTTTAGTTCTACTGGCTTACCGCTTAGACTTTGATCAATCTTTAAGTGCGTTCTTAACTGCATGGATAAATTCCTCCATCTTCTTGTGATCTTTTATGCCGGGAGAGGATTCTATCCCAGAAGAAACATCCACTCCGTATGGTCTAACTATCTTTATAGCCTTCTGCACGTTTTCCTTTTTTAGCCCACCAGACAGAAAAACTCTGAAGCCCATGTTCACTACGGACTGTGCTATAGTCCAATCAAAGCTCTCTCCAGTGCCACCGTATGCTTTCTCTGAGTAAGTATCCAGCAGTATGGCGTGAGCGCCTTTCCAATCTTCAGCTACAGAGAAATTATCTATCACCCTGAAGGCTTTTATAACTCTTTCTAAGCCTACGCCTTTTGCAAACTCAAAGCTTTCCTCTCCATGAAGTTGAACCAAATCGGCACCCATACTTAAAGCCTTTTCCACCTCTTGATAGGATGGATTTACAAAAACTACAACTTTTTTAACTCCTTCCGAAAGCCTTAAAAGATTCTTCAGTTTTTCCCAACCTACCCATCGTGGGCTTTTTGGATACATGATAAAGCCCACGTAATCCACGCCAAGCTCTATGGCTTTTTTAATGTCCTCTTCTCTGGTAATACCGCAGAATTTTACTTTAACTGAGCTCATTTTCCACACCGTTATTTCTGTATTGGGCTTTCTTTAAAGCCATCAAAAGGTCTTCTCCCTTCATGTATAACTCAAGGGCCTCTTTCCAAACTTCCTCTTCCTCTACCTTAAAAAGTGGGTCCTCCAGTATGGTTCTCAGGATCTTTCCTATCCTTTCCCTCTCAAGTCCGTAGTTAAATTCAAGAATGTAAGCCAACTCCAAAAGGGTGTAGTTTGACACATAGACTTTTTGCTTTTTCTTCTCCAATTTTTTGAGCTCTTGCTCTATTTTGTGAGCTTCCTCTTTGCCCTCCAAAAGCTTTAGTATAGAGCGTGTGCCTACAGCTTTCACATCTTAAATTATACACGCCAAGGCGCTTCCTACTAAGGGAAGTAAAAAGTTATCGTCTATATTCTTTGGTAAAATCTCCACCACTGCGCCCACGAAAGCTATAAGTAAAGCAAAAGCTCCAACAAAAGGCCAAAGAGCAAGGCTTGAAAAGACAAAGAAAGCCCAAAATCCCTCCAAGCTTTTCTGACCTATCCTTATCCTTCCAAAATGGTAGCCTATCAGTCCCGCAAAGCCGTCTCCCACAGCTGTAAGAACTATACCCACCGCAGCGCACTCTTTTGTAAAAAACAGAAAGCTTAAGAATACGCCCAAATTTAGCCAAAGGGCTTGGATTGCTGGTCTTTCAAGGTTCTTTTCCCTTTCAAAAAGGTAAATAAGTTTGTAGATGGGTTTAATCTTGTCTTCCGCAAGTCTTAAAACAAAAACCAAGTTCAAAGCAAGGACAAATAAAGAGAAAATCAAAAGCCAGGTCTTTGGAAGGTAAAAGAGTGGGACAAGCCAAAACAAAACACTGAATATATGAAATACCTTTCTTCTAAATTCTAAGCTCACTCCCATTCTATGGTAGCTGGTGGTTTGGAAGAGATGTCATAAACTACTCTGTTTATTCCTTTAACTTCGTTGATTATCCTACGCATAACGTGGTCCAAAAACTCGTAGGGCAATCTGGACCAGTCTGCGGTCATTCCGTCCGTACTGTCCACCGCTCTCAAACCAACTACCCTTTCGTAAGTCCTCACGTCTCCCATAACCCCCACGCTCTTAACTGGAAGTAAAACCGCAAAGGCTTGCCAAACTTTGTTGTATAAGCCTGCCTTTTTTAGCTCCTCTATAAAAATGGCGTCCGCTTCTCTTAAGATTTCAAGGTCTTCTTCTTTCACTTCTCCTAATATCCTTATGGCAAGTCCTGGACCAGGGAAAGGGTGTCTTTCAAGTATTTCTTTTGGCACTCCCAAAAGCTTTCCCAACCTTCTGACCTCGTCTTTGAAGAGTTCCCTTAGCGGTTCAAGAAGCTCCAATGCCATCCTTTCTGGCAATCCACCTACGTTATGGTGAGTTTTTATAACCTGCGCCCCCTCTATGCCTGCGCTTTCTACCACATCTGGGTAAAGGGTGCCCTGAAGCAAAACCTGAGCGCCAAACTCTTTCGCTTCCTTTTCAAACACCTCCACAAAGGTGTGTCCTACTATCCTTCTCTTTTCCTCTGGGTCTTCCACGCTCTTTAGCCTTTCCAAGAACAACTTGCTTGCATTTACCCTTTTAAAGGGAAGGCCCATCTGCTTGAAGTGTTCTTCTACCTCCTGCGCCTCTCCCTTTCTCAATAGTCCGTGATCTACAAAAACACCCAAAAGATTATTGCCCACAGCCCTGTAGGTTAGCACAAAAGCGACGGTAGAATCCACACCACCAGAAAGAGCGCATATTACCTTTTTATTTCCCACCTGTTCCCTTATTTCCTTGACCTTCTCTTCCAAGAAGTTTTCCATCTTCCAATTTGTCTGTGCCTTTGCCACTTTGAAGAGAAAGTTAGCCAAGATCTCTTTTCCATACTGCGTGTGGGAAACTTCTGGATGGAACTGAACCCCGTATATAGGTTTGAACCTATGCTTTATTACTGCATAGGGTGAATTTTCTGAGCTTGCAAGGACCTCAAAGTCCTGAGGAAGCTTAGAAACTTTATCTGCGTGACTCATCCAAACGTCAAAATTTTTAGGAAGACCTTCAAAAAGCGGATCCTCTTTTAAAATCTCAAGCCTTGCTCTTCCATACTCTTGTTTTTGGGCTCTTTCTACGGTCCCACCAAGCTGATGAGTTATAGCCTGAAGTCCGTAGCATATACCAAGGATGGGAATGTTTAAGTCGTATATTTTCCTGTCCGGCAAGGGTGCGCCTTGCATATAGACGCTTGCAGGACCACCAGAGAGTATCAAAGCGTAAGGCTCATTTTCCATAATCTTTTCTAAGCTTTGGTAGAAAGGCACTATTTGACTATAAACTCCCAGTTCTCTGACCCTTCTGGCAATAAGTTGCACGTATTGGGAACCAAAGTTTAGTATAAGGACAGCTTTTCGCTTCATAAAAATATGTTAAACTATTGAGACTATGGAATACCACATAAAAGACCTGAGCTTGGCGGAGGAAGGGAAAAACCGCATAGAGTGGGCAGAAAGGGATATGCCCGTCTTGAGAAGCATAAGAGAAAGGTTCTCAAAAGAAAAGCCTTTAAAGGGGCTTAAAATCTCCGCTTGCTTGCACGTAACCACAGAAACCGCAAACCTCATGCTAACCTTAAAAGAAGGTGGAGCAGAGGTTTTTTTAACTGCGTCCAATCCACTTTCCACTCAAGATGACGTTGCCGCTGCCCTGGTTGAATACTATCAAATCCCGGTTTTTGCCATAAAAGGGGAGGACACAGAAACCTACTACTCACACCTAAGGGCTGTTATAGAAAAGGGTCCAGATATTGTCATAGACGATGGGGCAGACCTTATATCCACCTTGCACAAAGAGTATCCAGAGCTTTCAAAGAAGGTTTTGGGTGGTATGGAAGAGACCACCACGGGGGTTATAAGGCTTAGGGCTATGGCACAGAAGGGAATTCTAAACTTTCCCATCATAGCGGTAAATGACGCATACACAAAACACATGTTTGATAACAGATACGGCACTGGCCAATCTACCATAGACGGCATACTTAGGGCTACCAACAGGTTGTTGGCGGGTTCCTACTTTGTGGTGGCAGGATACGGATGGTGTGGAAAGGGTGTTGCCCAAAGGGCAAGGGGAATGGGAGCTCAGGTAATAGTTACGGAGGTGGATCCCATAAAGGCACTTGAAGCAAAGATGGACGGCTTTTTGGTGATGCCGATGCTTGAAGCTGCAAAACTTGGGGACTTTTTTGTTACTGTCACAGGAAACACATCTGTTATAAGAAAGGAGCACTTTGAAGTTATGAAAGATGGTGCCATTATATCCAACGCAGGACACTTTGACGTGGAAATAGACAAAAAAGCCTTGGAAGAGCTCTCGGTTTCCAAAAGGGAAGTCAGAAGGTTTGTGGAAGAATACACCCTACGGGACGGAAGGAGGATCTACCTTTTGGCTCAAGGAAGGCTTGTAAATCTCGCTTCTGCAGAAGGGCACCCTGCATCCGTTATGGACATGTCCTTTGCCAATCAAGCCCTTTCCGTAGAATACATAGCAAAGAATCATCAGCGTTTAGAAAATAAGGTATATAAGGTTCCCGATGAAATAGACAGAATAGTAGCGTCTTTGAAGCTAAGTAGTATGGGAGTAGAAATAGACCAACTAACCCAAGAGCAGATAAACTATCTTTCATCTTGGGAGCTTGGTACCTAAGTTTAACCGCAACAGTCCTTTTTGTTCCTTTTGAACCAAAGGAAAAGCAAAGGTAGAGCAAAAAGAGGGATCAGAACAAACTCCATAGCTTGTAAGCGATTACACCAACCAACCAAGCTAACACAAAGCTGTATGCTAAAAATGCAATGGCAAACTTTGTGCCAGCTTCTTTCTGAAGCACCGCCACTGTGCCGAGGCAAGAGGTGTAAAGAAGGATAAACAGCATAAAGGAGAAGGCTTGAGCTGGGCTCAAGGAGTTTTTTACCGTTTCCCTTAAAGCAGATTGCTCTTCCTCTAACTCAAAGGCTTTTGGTAATGGGTTGATGGTGTTAAAAAGAGAATCCTTGAAGGCTTTTCCAAAAGCCATTGCCTGTTCAATCAGGGCTTGTTTTATCTCAAAGTCTTTCCCTTCCTCCTCCTGCTCCACCGCATAGATGGTTGCCATAGAACTTAAAACTATCTCCCTTGCCAAGAAAGCTGGTATTAAAGATGTGGTAATTTGCCAGTCTTCTAAACCCATAGGTTTAAACACTGGCACCAAGATCCTTCCCACATAACCTGCAAAGCTGTCCTTTGGATTGCTAACTCCCGGAGGCAAGTTTAGTAGAACCCAAAGTACCACAGAAACTCCAAATATAAGCGTTCCTGCCCTGTATATAAACTGCTTTACGTGAGCCCAGGTTATTCTAAAAACCAGCTTAAAAACAGGTAGTCTGTAAGGTGGGAGCTCAAGTATCATATGTCTGAGTGGATTTTTATAGATGGATTTCTGAAGAACAAAGGAGGTTAAAAAGGCAAAAACTAAACCAAAGATGTAGAGGGAGAAGATAACAAGGGCTGGGTTTGGAAAAAACAGCGTGGCAAAGAAGGAGAAAACCACAAGCCTTGCAGGACAGCTCACAAAAGGTATCATAGCCATGACCAAAAGCTTGTCCCTTTTACTTTCCAAAGCCCTTGTTGCTACGATTGCTGGCACATTGCAACCAAAACCTAAAAGAAGAGGTATAAAGCTTGCGCCGTGTAAACCAAGGCGGTGCATAAAGCTATCCATCAAAAAGGCAACTCTTGGAAGATACCCAGAAAACTCAAGCAGGGAAAGTATAAAGATAATGCTGGCAATCAGGGGTAAAAAGGTTAGAACAAAGCCCACCCCACCAACTACAGCCTCAGACAAAAACCTTGAAAAGATAGATTCACCAAGAAGGTGTTTAATTAATGGAGAAAAGAAACCGTTCATCAAACCGTCCAACCAGTCCATCCATGGAGCAGAAAAATCAAAGGCGATTTTAAAGGTCATAAACATGATAAAAAGAAAGATCAAAACGCCAAACACTGGATGAAGAAGCACCCTATCCAGACTATCTGTAAGCTCAAAGACGTCGTACTTTGTCTTTTTTACCGTGCTGTAATAAAGACCGTGGATGAATGCAAACCTTTCTCTCTTCAGAAGTTTTTCAAACTCCTCGCCGTAAGAGATTAGCGCTTTTCTTATCCTTTCGGATTTTGTGTCTCCCTGCACGCTTGAAAGGAATTTTTCCAAGTCTGGTGAATACTTAACTTCAATCGGTCTGATTTTGCCCTCGTAGGTTTCTACGATCTTCCTAAGAAGTTCGTCCTTACCCTCCCCAGTCCTACCATTGGTTTTTACTATCCTAACTCCCAAAAACTCTTCCATCTTGGATGTATCTACCTCTATCCCAAGCTTTTTTGCTTCGTCCCACATGTTCAAAGCTATGACCATGGGAATCTCCATCTCCAAAAGCTCCACCGTTAGCAAAAGGTCCCTTTCCATGTTGGGGGTTTCTACTACGTTTACCACCACGTCCGGCCTTTGATTTAGTATGTAGTCTCTTGCCAACTGCTCCGCTTCGGAAAAGGGCTCCAAAGTGTAAATCCCTGGTAAATCTACAAGGTGTACTTCGTAGTCTCCGTAGTATGCCTTTCCTTCCTTTTTTTCAACAGTAGTCCCAGCCCAGTTTCCAATCTTTAAGGTGGTGCCAGCAATGTGGTTTAAAAGACTCGTTTTACCTACATTAGGATTACCTACAAGTGCTACGCTTATTCTCTTCATTTAACCTTTATCCTCTTTGCCAGGCTTTTGCTTATGGCTATCTTGGAGTGGTCAAGCTTAACCACAATATTCCTTCCAAGCTTTTGGACAACCTCCAAAACCTTCCCCTCCCTTATACCCATAGCCTCAAGCTTCTTAATAATCTCATCGTTACCTTCGAGTTTTAAAACCTTAACTTTTTTACCCACTTCCACCTGTTCCAGCATATTTTTACCTCCTTATTTAAATCTTATCGTCAAACCTGCCACCGCAGAAGGCTTTTGTCCTGATTCAAAGACCTTTTTTACTCCCAAAGCAAATTCCCAGCTTTTCCCAGACAAAGTCAAACCTCCAATAGCCCCTGTTTGGGAACCTTCAGAGGAGTAAAAACCAGTTAGAATTAAGCCTAACCTTTCCGTGGGCTTCCACTCAGCAGACACGCTCTGAAAAAATTCCCTGTGGCGAAGTTCATAGGAACTTGTAGCGTAAAAAGATAGGTTCTCCACCGATGTTTGCAAAGCAAGGGTAGGACCATACTTAAAATTCTCATCCTTTGTGGGTATCTCAGAGGAAAACTTTAAAGCGACCTTGGATTTTTCTTTTTCAAATACCTTTCCTTTAAGGTCAAGGGAAAGGTTGGATCCCTCAAGCTTTTTCTCGTAGGTAAAGGGGACGTTTAAACCCACATCTACTCTGTCCGTCAATCCATAAGTCAGGTTAAAGGTATATTCTGTTGTCCTTGGTTCTGACCTTAAAAGGTAGTTCTCAGTTTGCAATCCCCCTTTACCTAAGGTTTCTCCATCCTCAAATATTAGTATCTTTTTTCCAGCGTAGGATAGCCCAGGCAAAATTAATAGGGAAACCATAAAAAGCTTAAGCTTAATAGCCAGTTTCCTCCTGCTCAATTTGAAAACAATTTTAATATCCAATTTCAATATTCAATATGATAGAAATCATATTAATAACTGAACTTATTACTAACTTAGCTCAAGCATTCTTTCCAAAGGTCTTTTTGCTTTTTCTATGATGTCCTCTGGAAGGATCACTTCGTTTATCTCTTCCTTTAGGGTTTTATAGACAAGGGGTAAATTTATAGCTTTCATGGTGCAACAATAAACTGTTCCGCAATAATTCATAGACTCTGGGAATATGTATTCTTTGTTTGGGTTTTTCTTCATAAGGGTATGTTTTAGCCCAACTTCTGTGATAACTATAACCTTGTCTGCGTCGCAGGTGGTGGCGTAGTTTATTATCTGGGAGGTTGAGCCTACAAAGTCTGCCATTTCAATAACCTTTTGGTGACACTCTGGATGGACTGCCACTTTAGCATCTGGATATTTTTCTTTTAGCTTTTGTAGCTCCCTTGCGGTAAACTCAAAGTGAGGAGGGCAAAAGCCCTGCCAGATTACAAATTCCTTCTCTGGCACGTGTTTTTTCACCCAATTACCAAGGGCTTGGTCTGGTATGAAGATAATCTTTTTACTTTCCAATTTTTTTACCACCTTTACCGCATTGGCTGATGTTACGCAAACATCAGAAACCGCCTTAACTTCTGCGGTAGTATTTACATAAGCCACTACTTCTGCATCCGGATGTTCCTCTTTTAATTTCAGCACCTGCTTTGCGGTTATCATATCAGCCATAGGACAGCCCGACTCGGGATTGGGATGTAAAACTTTCTTTGTAGGGTTTAGAATTTTGGCAGTTTCGCACATAAACCTAACACCGCAAAAGAGAATAATATCTGCATCTGTCTGGCTCGCCTTCCTGGAAAGTTCCAAAGAGTCTCCCACAAAGTCCGCTATGTCCTGCACTTCAGGCCTTTGGTAGTAATGGGAGAGTATGACAGCATTTTTCTGCTTTGCCAAAGCTCTGATTTCCTCTTGAAGCTCCTTTATCTGCCTATTGTCTAAGCTCTCCTCCTTTGCAAGTTCAAAGGTAATCATAGAAATAAAGTTAAACTTTCATACGTATTTTGTCAGAGTTAAAGTTTGTTTTGTTCTACGGAAAAGACAATTCATAACAAGCTCATGACAGCCTTAGCTTTAACAGCGGTTTAGAAGTACGGTTCAATCACATCTACAAAAACCCTCTCCTATCCTTCCTACCCTCCTAACGCATTCTCTCCTTACCACCAAAAATACCACTTCACCAAATATAACGTCGTAATTAAACAGCTCCATGTGCTTTATAAGCTTGCATTCAAAGCTTGCTGGAGACTCTTTAACTCTCGGTGGCTTTACCTCTTTTGAAGGTTCGGGAGTAAGCCCAGCCAGTTCAAGCTCGCTAACAGAGGGTGGGAACTCTTTTCCTGTGAGTTTTACCTTTTCCAAAAGATTCCATTCTGCAAAATTTACTACAAACTCGCCAACATCTAAAATATTCCTCGCTGTATCCTTTCGTGTTCCATCTTCTCTTTTACTAATAGAAAGCATAATCACGGGCGGTTCGTCGCACACGAGGTTAAAAAAGCTGAAAGGAGCTAAGTTTATAGTCCCGTTTTTATTTATGGTGGATACCCACGCTATGGGCCTTGGTGCAACCCACTCGGTTATAAGTTTGTATAGCTCTTCGGAAGGTAGATTGCTAACTTCAAGCTCCATCTGGTTTTATTACATCCGCCTTAAGGTAGTCTCTAAGAACTTCAGGAATGATCACCGAACCGTCCTTTTGCTGGTAGTTCTCCAGTATGGCTGCGAGAGTTCTTCCCACTGCCAAACCCGAGCCGTTCAGAGTATGGACAAATCTGTTTCTTCCAGAGGAGTCTTTGAACCTTGTATTCATACGTCTTGCCTGAAAGTCGGTGCAGTTGGAGCAGGAGGAGATCTCTCTGTATTTTTTCTGGGACGGAAACCACACCTCTATGTCGTAAGTCTTGGCAGAGGCAAAACCTAAATCTCCCGTGCATAGCATCACAACTCTGTATGGAAGTCCAAGCAGTTTTAAAACTTCTTCCGCATCTGCAGTTAGCTTTTCCAGCTCCTCATCTGACTTCTCTGGATGAACTATCTTCACAAGCTCCACTTTATCAAACTGATGCTGTCTTATTATGCCTCTTATGTCTTTGCCGTAGGCTCCCGCTTCCCTTCTGTAGCAAGGAGTGTAAGCTGTTAGGTATATGGGCAGGTCTTTCTCTTCAAGGATCTGATCTCTAAAGAGATTGGTAAGGGGCACCTCTGCAGTAGGTATTAGGTAAAGGTTATCCCATTCACACTTATAAACATCCTCTTCAAACTTAGGTAGCTGGCCCGTGCCCTGAAGTATTTCTGGCTTTACCAGATGGGGAACCCAAACTTCTTTGTAGCCTCTGCTTGTGTGAAAGTCTAACATAAAGTTTATAAGTGCCCTTTCCAGCTTAGCCCCCCAGCCCCACATAACCGTAAAACGACTCCCAGCCAAATTAGCACCCCGTTCAAAATCCAATATGCCCAGGAGTTCTCCTATCTCGTAGTGAGCCCTTGGTTCAAAGTCAAACTCCCTCGGTGTTCCCCATCTTCTAACTTCTACATTTTCTGACTCGTCCTTTCCAAAGGGAACGCTCTTGTGTGGCAGATTAGGTAAAAAAAGCATAGTATCCCTAAGCTTTCCTTCAACTTCAGAAAGCTCATCCTCAAGCCTTTCTATTTTTTCCCTAATTTCCCTTACTCTTGCTTCAGTGCTTTCCGTATTTTGACCCTGAGACCTTAGCTTTCCTATCTCTTTGCTTAGTCTGTTCCTCTCAGCCCGAAGAGATTCTAACTCTTTTAGAATGTCTCTTCTCTTCCCGTCAAACTCAAGTATTTTATCCACTAACTCTACATAGTCTTCCTTCCTCAATCGCAGTCTGTCTTTGATCAGATCGGGCTGTTTTCTTATAGCCTCTATGTCAAGCATAGAGAAATTTATTATAATAAGCAAAGATGAGGAAATCCAAAATTTTAAGAGAAACCAAAGAAACAACGGTAGAGCTTGAAATTGACTTGGATGGTAGCGGGCTTTTCAAAGTGGATACACCTATAGGTTTTTTAACTCACATGGTAGAATCCTTTGCCAAACACGGAAGATTTGACTTAAACCTAAAAGCCAAAGGAGACATTCACGTATCTTACCACCACACGGTGGAAGACGTGGGGATTACCTTAGGAATGGCAGTGTTTGAAGCCTTGGGAGACAAAAAGGGTATTCAAAGATACGGATACAGCATAATTCCTATGGACGAAGCTCTGGTGCTTTGTAGTATAGACATCTCCGGCAGACCCCTTTTCTTTTACGATGACCTGGGTTTACGAGGGAAGATCACAGACTTTGACTTTGAGTTAATATGGGAGTTTTTTAAAGGCTTCGCCTTAGAATCCAAAAGCACTTTGCATATAAAGGTCCTTTCTGGAAGAATACTTCATCACATAGCGGAAGCTTGCTTTAAGGCCTTTGCTCTGTCTTTAAAACAGGCGGTATCCTTGGTTGGAGGAGAAATCCCCTCCACAAAAGGATGTTTATAGTTATTCCTGAACTATAAAACCGTATATGTTGTAAGTCCTAAGTTTCTCTAGGTGATACTTCGCCTCAGCTCTGTTTTTGAAATTTCCGTAAAGCACTTTGTATATCCCAAGCTGTTCCACAATTACTAAATCCCTAACACCTTTCTCTCTTTCCAATTTTTCTTTCCACGCTTTAGCCCTATCCTCAGAAGAAAAAGCTCCCAATTGTATTCTTATAACCTTTTCTTTGGGCTGGGTGCTCTTATCTGGTGTTTGACTGCCCTGAGGACTTTTGGCAGCCACTGGCTCTTCCTTAGGTATATCCTTTTTCTGAAGATCTTGAGGGTTTTGACTCAAGTCTGGCTTTTCTGTAAGTTCTTCCTGAGCTTTAGCCTTGCTGATCAACCTTTCTTGCTCTTTGATCAAAATTTGGCTAAGCAAATTATAAGCCTGTGTTTTTAAATTTGCCTCTGCTTGTTTGTTCTCTATTATTCTTCTTACGTAAAGCTTAGCATTTTCATAGTCTCCCAGGTAGAACATCAGCCAAGCCATGTTGAGCTCTATTTGCGGATTATTTACACCGTTGCTAACAAGATTTCTATAAACATCCAGAGCGGATCTGTAGTCTCCTATTTCTTGATAGGCATTAGCAAGTTCAAATTGAGCATCTAAAAACATAGGGTTGTAAATAGTTGCTTTTTTTAAGTTCTCAAAGTAAAGAGCTTGGTTTTCTAAAACCTTGTATATTCTTGCCAAATAGTAAAAGGCTACGTGCTTGTTAGGAAAAGCCTCATAGTCAAGAGTTTCCTTAATTTCCTTTAATGCCCTCTCGTAATCTTTCTTCCTAAAGTGGAGTATTCCTAAGTTTAGTTTTGCCTCCGTAAATTTTTTATCAACCTCCAATGCCCTTTTAAAAGCCTTTTCAGCCTTATCGTATTCCATAACCTCCATATAAGCCATTCCTAAGGAGTTCCACACCTTAGGCTCATTAGGAGCCATCTGGGCAGCCAAAAAGAAGTTAGTTATAGCCTCCGAATAGTTCTTTACCAGCAAAGAAGACACGCCCAGGTCATAGTAATACTGCCAACCTTTAACATCTTTTTCCTGCTGGATACTTGCGCATGAAAAAATAAATAGTATGAGAATAGCTGATAAAAGTTTCATCGTATAATTATTGCGTTCCCAAAAGCAGACTTTAGTTTATTCAGCCCCGCTCTAATATTATCTGTTCTCACTTTCACTCTCACCTTGTAAAACTTATCTTCACTTACAATCTCTCCCGAATAGCCCATATTTTCAGCCTTGCTTAACGCCTTCTCTGCGTTTTCTTTATAAATAAAAGCTCCTATTTGTATCACATGCTCCTTTTTTTCTTTTTCCACCTGAACCTTTTGGGCTTTTAAGTTATTTGTTTGCTCAACAGGGGATTGTTTTTGTTTTTTTTCATCCTCCATTTGCTTTTTGCTCTCTTTCTTTTTCTCCTCTTCTATCTTTTTTGCTATTAAATCCTCTTTCTTAGTCTCAACCTTTTGCTCCTCCTGCACGGGAGGTTTTGCTTCTTCAACCTTGGGTTGAGCTTCTTCCGCAGGTTTTGGTTTTGGCTCTACTACAACTGGTGGGAGTTCAGCGGGAGTTTTTTGTTTAAGCCATTGGTTCAAACCTATGGAAAAGAATATCAAAGCCAGGAGAGTTCCTAACAAAATTACTAATCTCTCTTTTTTCATTTTGCCTTCCTTTTACATTCGCTCGGGTGCATTAACTCCTATTAAATTTAAAATAGCCTTCAAAGTAATTTCAACTCCTTTCAGCAGCGCAAGCCTTCCCATCATAACCGACCTATCTTCCACTATTACCCTGTGATGGTTGTAGTAGTTGTGGAAAAGTTTGGATATTTCTAACAGGTCATATACGATTATGTGGGGTGTAAGGTTAAGGGCTGCATCCTTTAAAGTATCCCTAAAAAACAAAGCTTTTTTCATAAGCTCCATACCTTGAGAATCAGTCAACAAACTTATCCACTCTTCCAACTTTTCGTTATCTGGGTCTATTCCAAACCTGTTGCCAACCTCTCTAAACACACCCCTTATCCGAGCGTGGGCATACTGCACATAAAAGACAGGGTTCTCCGCAGTATTGCTCTTTACCAAATCAACATCAAAATCAAGGGGAGTGTCTGAGCGCTTTGTAAGAAAGATAAACCTAACAGCATCCACGCCCACATCATCCAAAAGTTCCTTAAGGGTCACAAACTCTCCAGTCCTCTTAGACATACGGATCTCTTTTCCCTGTGAGAACAGTCTAACCATTTGGACGAACTCCACCTTAAGCCAGCTCTCTGGTATGTCCAAAGCCTTCAAAGCTCCTTTCAGCCTTGGTAGATAACCCCAGTGGTCTGCTCCCCAAAGGTTTATAACCTGCTCAAAACCTCTTTTGTACTTGTAATAGTGATAGGCTATATCTCCAGCAAAGTATGTAGGAGTGCCATCGGACCTTATCAACACCCTATCCTTGTCATCTCCAAAGGTTGAGCTTTTAAACCAAAAAGCACCATCCTGTTGATAAAGGTAGCCCTTATCTTCTAACTTCCGAATAACTTCCTGCAAAAGACCGCTTTTGAGTATTTCCCTTTCGCTTATCCAAGAGTCAAAGACCACACCCATAAGGTTTAGAGTCTCTTTTATGTCTTCTAACATCCGTTTTATCCCATATTCACTCAGAAGCTCTATAGCTTCCTGCTTATCTTTTTTTAGTATCTGCTCTCCATAGAAAGCTTTGGCATCCTTTGCAAGCTCCTTTATGTAATATCCTTTGTATCCTTCTTCTTCAAACATCTTCTTTAATTCCTCGTCTTCTATACCAAACAGCTCGTAGAGCCTGTAAAGTATGGAAAGGCCAAAAAGTTGAGCTTGGTTGCCGGCATCATTTATGTAATACTCCCTTTGCACGTGAAAGCCAAAGGCTTTTAGCAGTCTGCAAAGCACATCCCCTACCACCGCACCCCTGCCGTGTCCAAGATGCAAAGGTCCAGTGGGATTGGCACTAACAAACTCAATCTGCACCTTTTTCCCTCTACCTACGTTTTCAAAGAAGTAAGACTGCCCTGTTTTTAAAAGTTCTCTAAATTTATCTTTTACATAACTCTCGGAGAATCTAAAGTTTATAAAGCCTCTCAAAGGGTAGGATTCAAACTCGTTGCATCTAAGCTCTTGCGCTACCTCCTCTGCGATGGCATTGGGAGGTCTTTTTAGATGCTTTGCCAAGAGAAAGCATGCGTTAGTGGCAAGGTCTCCCAAACTTTTTTCCTTTGGAGCTTCCAGTGTATGGTCTAAACCTTGAATACCGTATTTTTTTGAAAGTAATTCTTGCAATCTTTGGTTTATCAAGTCTTTCATAATATTGTAGTATAATCAATATCCGTGAAGGTTTTGGTAGTAGGAAACGGTTGTAGGGAGCACGCCATAGCTTGGAAAATAGGTCAGAGTCCTCTGGTTAAAGAGGTTTTTGCGGCTAAAGGAAACGCCGGGATTAGTGCAAAGAAGGTAGATATTCATCCGAACGACGTTAAAGCTCTGGCAGATTTTGCTCAGAAAGAGGGTATAGACTTTACCATCGTAGGTCCCGAGGCTCCTCTGGTGGAAGGTATAGTGGATGAGTTTGAGAAAAGGGGCCTTAGAATATTCGGTCCATCGCAGAAAGCGTCCCTCTTAGAAGCCAGTAAGGTATTCGCAAAAGATTTCATGCTAAAGCACGGCATACCCACTGCAAACTTTGAAGTTTTTGACGATCCAGACAAAGCCAAAAGATTTATCAGAGATTTTGGCGCACCTGTGGTTGTTAAAGCGGACGGTCTGGCAAGTGGTAAAGGAGCCATAGTTTGCAAAACGGAGCAAAGCGCAATAGAAGCGGTGGATTTTCTGATGGTAAGAAAAGCTTTGGGAAAAGCTGGGGAAAGGGTTGTGATAGAGGAGTTTTTGGAAGGGGAAGAGGGATCTTACATAGTTATGGTCAATGGGGAAGAGTATATCCCTTTGCCTACTTCTCAGGACCACAAGAGACTCTTGGACTCAGATAAAGGGCCAAACACAGGTGGTATGGGCGCATACTCTCCTAATCCTTTCATTGACGAAAAGACCGAGCAACTAATAAGGAAAGAAATCATAGGAAAAACCCTAAAAGCTCTTGCAAAGGAAGGTATATACTACAGGGGATTTCTATACGCTGGGCTGATGCTAACTTCCGATGGTCCGAAGGTTTTAGAGTTTAACGTAAGGCTTGGAGACCCAGAAGCACAACCTTTGCTTATGAGGATAAAGGGAGATTTCTTTGAAAAGCTTTTGAACTTCTACGAAGGGAAAAGGATAGAGCTGGAGCTGGATGATAGATGGGCTCTGTGTGTAGTTTTGGCAAGTAAAGGTTATCCTGATAACCCAGAGGTTGGCAAGGAAATTAAAGGTTTAGAAGAAGCACAAAAAGAAGGAGCCATTTTATTTCACTGTGGAACCAAGATAGAAAACGGTAAGCTTTTAACCGCAGGGGGTAGAGTTTTAAATGTATGCGCGTGGGGCAAAGACATTAGAGACGCTAAAAACAAAGCCTACAGAGCTGTTGAAAAGCTAAACTTTGAAGGTATGCATTACAGGAAAGATATAGGAGACAGAGCTATCAGGTTTTTGGGACTTTGAAAGCTTTATAAACTGCCGAAAAGTCAAGGCTTGATAGACCCATAGCCTTTGCAAGTCCGTAAGCTTCTTTTATATTCTGTAAGGCAAAGGTAAAGCCTTCCACATCTTTTACAAGGTCTTGGGCGTAGTGAAGGTCTTTGTGTATGAGCTCCACAGAAAAATGAGTGGAAAAATCCTCTTCCAAAATTTTTTGTTTTTTTACATCCAGAATGTAAGACTTTCCTGCACCATTGCTTAGCACATCTATTATAAGCTCCTTGCTAAAGCCTGCCCGCTCTCCTATGGCTATAGCCTCCGCCAAAATTTCCATAAACCCACCCAAAACTATGTTGTTTATGAGTTTAAGCTTTGTTGCGTTACCCGCTTGCCCCACATAGTAGATGTTTTTACAATACTTCTCAAAAAGTGGCTTGTGCTCTCTAAACCTTTCCTCTTCTCCAGCTACAAGTATAGTAAGCTCCCCTTTTTGGGCTGGTATTACACTGCCAAGCACTGGCGCATCCAAGTAGCTGCAGCCAAGCTCTTTTAGCTCTTTGTATGCATTCTGCACGTATGCGTAGTGGTTAGTGGTCATGTCTATTACAGTTTTCCCCTTTAGGTCCCCTTCCACCAATCCGCCTTCTCCAAATATTACCTCTTCGCTTGCTTGAGAGTCAAAGAGAATGACCATTATAGTATTTACCATCTTGGTTAGCATTGCAGGGCTTTCCGCAATTTCCACTCCCAAATCAAGTGCTTTTTCCTTAGTCCTGTTCCAAACTATTAGCTCCACACCTTGAGATATCAATCTTTTGGCTATGGTTTTGCCAAGCACACCCAAACCTATAAATCCTACTCTCATGAAGATTGATTTTAAAATAAGAACCGATGCTTTTCCTTTTGTTGTTTTTACCTTTTAGCATACTTGCCAATGAGCTAACCCTTTGCTATAAAGCTTACTATCTTTTTTTCCCCGTGGCTCGCACTTGCATAACCTACCAACAAGAGGAAGAAAACCTAAGAGTTTCAAGTTGGGCAAGAACGATCAACGTAGGTGGATTAGTAAAAAGAGTCTACAATTACGGCTATGCGGTAATTCACATAAAAAGCTTAACTCCAGATGAGTTTTTCTACCACCAAGAGGAAGGAAACTTTAAAAGAAGACAGCACTATATTTTTGAAAACTCCAAAATTTACGTGAAGGAAATCCACTATGTGGAGCTAACGGAAAAACAAGAAAGAGTAGAAGAGAGAGTCTACGACTATAAAGGTTATGTAGATCCTTACACCGCAAGCTTGATACTGTACAAGAGTGCAATAAAGGAAAAAAGCGGAGCTGTGAAGATGTTTTACGACGACAGAATTTACAACATACCATACACCGTAGTGGGAGAGGAACAAATTTTAGAAGAATACAGAGCTTTGGTTTTAAACGTGCAACCAAATGTAGAGACTAAAGGGATCCTAAAACCAAAAGGCAGGTGGAAGTTGTGGATAGATAAAGAAAAGCTATTTCCTGTAAAGATGGAGCTACTGTTTGTATTAGGAAGCGTAAAGGTAGTCCTGGAGGAGATAAAGGGAGATAAAGAGCTTTTAAAAAGGATACTGTTATGAGCCCGAAGGATGCGATTATTTTAGGCTTTGTTGAAGGATTGACAGAATTTTTGCCCGTGTCTTCCACTGGTCATCTTATACTTACAGCTCACATAATTGGACTATCACACAACGACTTTACCAAAAGTTTTGAGATTTCTATCCAGCTTGGCGCCATAATGGCGGTCTTTTTCCTTTATTTGACAAGATTTTTAACGGACCTTGAAACATGGAAGAGAATAATAGTAGCCTTTCTTCCTACTGGAATCTTTGGATTTTTGCTTTACAAGTTCGTCAAAGGATACCTAATCGGCAACGACCTGGTGGTGGTAATAAATCTCTTCTTAGGTGGTGTGTTTTTGCTTTTTGCAGACAGGTGGTGTGAAAAGTTTTGTCGTATAGAACGAGTTCAAAAGTTACCCCTTGGCAAAGCTTTTATGATTGGTCTTTTTCAGTCTTTGGCTATGGTGCCCGGTGTTTCCCGAAGCGGAGCAACAATAATAGGCGGAATGCTTATGGGACTAAACAGAAAGCAAGCGGCGGAGTTTTCCTTTTTGCTGGCAGTGCCCACCATGCTAACGGCAACAGGCTACGACCTTTACAAATCTTATTCTCAGTTTAGCCTTCAGGAATTTCACCTTTTGGGAATAGGCTTTGCGGTTTCTTTTCTAACCGCCATTTTATCGGTAAAACTTCTTCTGAAATTTGTCTCCGCTTACAACTTTGTGCCCTTTGGTATTTACAGAATCTTAGTCAGTCTCTTGTACTCGTACTTCTTCTTGTTTTAGCTGGATCCATTTTCCGTTAGTTTTAGAATAATAACACTCTGGTTTGCCGATGTCCAGTTTCCTGAATTTTCTTTGTTCTTCAATGTTTTTTAAAAATTCTTTCATGTGTTCTTCTGAGTCAAAGAAAAGGTATTGGTCTTCGCACTTCAACACAAAGTAATCTCTGTTTTCCCTTATCAGCGCCGAACAGAAAGCACAACGCGTGTTTTCTGAAGGCTTAGGCGGTGGGGCACTCTTTTTGTCTTTGTAGGCATAATAGAGCATTCCCATTATAGAACCAATGGCAAAGAGCTCGTATACCACGGCATGAGTAAAGGATAGAATTCCCAGTAGAAAGCTCAGAACAGTGGTAAATATACCACCTACCGTAAGGATGGCGGTTAAGAATATGAACCTTATTCTTGCACCCAAGAATATTAAAGCTACGATGGAAGCTATTCCAACGGCTCTGAGAAGACCTACTAGGATTATAAGAATGTGTGCAAGCTCTTGCTGGTCCATGGCTAAAAGTGGGCTGGGCGGGAGTCGAACCCGCGACCCACGGATTAAGAGTCCGTTGCTCTGCCAGCTGAGCTACCAGCCCTTATATTTTTAATTATAAACTCCAAAAGACCGTCCACTCTAAGGTCAAAGTCAAGGTAGAATAAATTTTCCGAAGGTTCAAGCTTAAAAAAGTCCTTTAAAGTTGTCAAGTAGAGTTTTCCCCTCTCAAGCCTAAAACCCCTGTAGTGGTAATGGTCTGGAAAGCTCAAGAATCTTTCAACTCTTATTCCGAGCTTTACCAAGGTCTGAAAAAACTGCCCGTTGTTTCCCAAACCAGAGAAGGCTACAAAGGTCTTATCCTTGTAATCTACCAACCTACCATCGAAAGAAACTACCCTCCAGTTGATCCTGTAAAGCTTGAAAACCGGCTTTTCTATTCGGAGATTCCATTCCTTTATATCCTGGTAGGAAAGCACTACCGCATCCGCCCTTTTGAGCGCATCCAAAGGCTCTCTCAAACGCCCAAAGGGCAAAAGCCTGTCCCTTAAGTCTGTGTCCTTTAGAAGGACTAAGTCTAAATTCCTTCTTAGCCTTCTGTGCTGAAATCCATCGTCAAGGATTATCAAATCCGCCCCAAGCTCCTTGATAGCAAAGTTTCCCCCTGTGTATCTGTCTTCGCACACCAACACGCTGGAGTTTTTCAAAATCCTTGAGAGCATGTAAGCTTCATCCCCCACTTCTTCCCAACTTGCTTTAACTTCCCCTCTGTAGGATGCCACCAAAAGACCCTTAGTTTCCCTTTTGTATCCCCTCAAAAGCACCGCAACGTGAAATTTATTTGAAAGAGCCTCCGAAATAAACCTTACCAAGCTTGTCTTTCCACTACCACCCACAGAGAGATTCCCCACGCATACCACGGGCGCGTTTAAGGAGTAAGACTTTAAGATCCCCCTATCGTATAGCCAATTTCTGAGCTTTACAGCGTAGTAGTAAGGATTAAAAAAGTTCATTTTAGAAGATAGCCTTTTGAGTCTTTAATAAATAAAAAGAAAAACAGCACACCCCCCACTATAGCGCTTATATACTGAGTTATAAAACGCCAAAGTATGACGAACCCACCCACAGCTGAAAGTGAAAGAAAGCTGGAGAAAACCTCCACACCACCCAGCTCACCCACCCCACTACCACCCGGCGTAGGACTGAAAAATATGGCATACAACAACACTACCTGAGCGTAAAAAGCCTCATAAAAGCTTATGGATTGTTCAAAAGCTTTTATCAGATAAACCCCAGAAAGCACAAAGGAGATGTAAAGAAGCACACTCATTATTGTAGAAAGGATTAAATAAACTTTCTTTTTCCTAAGAAACAGTTTAGTCGCTACCAAAAACCTGTTAAAGGCATACCTTATCCTTAACATCAGACCCGATTTCTTTTCAGCTTTGTTAAAGAATGTCCTCCCAACTATGTAAAATAAAAGGCTGGAAAGACCAAAAACTGCCAAAATTATCAGAAGCTTTACACTTACAGTAGGATTATCGTAAATGTAGTATGCTACAAAAGGAAAGAATAGAACAAAGAAGACCGTTCCCGTTAGCGTTTTCATAGTTACTATGCTCATTACTTTATGAAACCTTGCACCTTTCCTGGAAAGAGTGTATAAAGACATCATCTCCCCACCTACATGGGCAGGAGTAATGGTAGCTCCAAAGGTGTTTATAAAGGACACAACATATCCATACAGGAAGGGATAACGCAGATTCATAGCCCTTGAGAGGATAAACAGTCTAAGGTTATCAAAGGTATGATATAGAAACATGCTGAAGAGGGAGAAAAAAACAAAACGTTTATCCAAGGATAGGAAGACTTCAAATAGATCTTTGCTCAACGTTTTTTTTATAACATAAATAAAGGAAAACGCAAGAATAATCAGCGTTAGGAAAACTCCATACAAAAAGGATCTAAGCATTACCGTATAATATAGTTTAATCCATGAATGTTTTTCTGCTCGGTTCTGATCAGAGAATAGTGCGTGCTGCAAGGGTTTCCTTTGCAAAAGACGAGGAAGTGCAAATAGAAAGGGACATAAAGCTCATAAGATATCTATTAGAAAACAGACACTCTTCACCTTTTGAGCATGTGGTAATTGCCTTTGAGTCTTCGGAAGCATTTTGGCTTGAACTTTTAAGAAAGGTCAAAAATCCCACCTTTCAAGCATACTACGATGGGAGACATGTATGGTTAAACCTTAGAAACCTTATAAATGCAATGGATCACATTCCTGAAAAAGTTGTGGATGTGCTTAGAAAGAGACTCCCTGCAACTTACGCCATGATCAAAGGTGAAGAAGTGAAGGGCTATTCTACAGACAGGGCTTATGCCGAGGAAAAGATTGAAACCTCTTCGGGCTTTGTGGCTTTAATAGACAAGTTAGAGCTGGACAGCCCTATGGACTACTATACATTTTTGGTGGAGTGTCCCATATTTGTTGCAAGGCAGTGGTTCAGGCATAGGTTTGGCTCTTACAACGAAGTAAGCAGAAGGTACGTTAGCTACGAGCCAACCTTCTATATACCAGCCTACCTAAGAAAGCAGGCAAAGCATAACAAGCAAGCAAGCTTAGACCACCCAGTGGAAGAACCCTGGAACTCTCAATTTTTGGAAAAGATAAAATTCTACGTTCAGGAGCTAAATAAGTGCTATCTTGAAATGTTAGAAAAAGACGTGGCAAGAGAAATTGCGAGAGGCATACTACCTCAGCTTATGAAAACCCGCTTCTACTGGACTGTGCCAAGGATATCTTTGGATAACTTCATAAGTCTTCGTACCCATGAATCAGCCCAGAAGGAAATAAGGGAGTTTGCCATAGCTATAAAGGACATGGTAGGATATAAACAATGGGACAAGACTATGCGACTTTAAGAGTGCCTGCCAGCACAAGCAACTTAGGCTCTGGCTTTGACACCTTTGGACTTGCCTTAAGTCTTTACAACTACTTTACAGCTGAGCCTTCAGACAGGTGGTCCTTTGAGATAGAAGGAGAAGGAGAAAATTTACCCAAGGACCAAGAAAATCTATTTGCTAAGGTATACATTAGAGCCTGTCAGGTCTTTGGAGTTAAAGCTTCACCACTGAAAGTTAAAATGATAAACCACATACCTACAGCCAGAGGTTTAGGCTCCTCTGCCACCGCCATAGTCTCCGCTTTGAAGTTTTGGGAGCTCTTTCAGGAAAAGGAGTTAAGCGTTGAAGAAAAACTAAGGATAGCCTTTGAGTTTGAACCCCATCCGGACAACCTACTACCAGCCCTTTTGGGAGGTTTTTTGGTGTGTGCGGTAGACGAAGAAGTTCATTATCAAAAACTTGACTTTCCAGAAGATATACGAATAGTTGTTTGCATACCAGACTTTGAGCTTTCAACCAAGAAGGCAAGGGAAGTTCTAAGGAAGGAAGTTTCTCTAAAAGACGCAATTTACAATCTTCAGAGAGCAAGCCTATTGGTCAGCAGTCTTTGTAAGAGAAACTATCATCTGCTAAAAGAAGCGGTGAAGGACAAACTGCACCAGCCTTACAGAAAGGAGCTAATTCCGGGTTTTAACGATGTATTAGAAAGTGCCTATTCTTCTGGAGCATTGGCGGTGTTCTTAAGCGGTGCCGGTCCTACTGTGGCATCCTTTTGTTTAGATGGAGAAGATAGAGTAGGATCAGCTATGGTATCTACCTTTGAAAAACACGGCATATCTGCGAGCTACATGTCCCTTTCTGTGGATAAAGAAGGTGCAACCTTTACCAAACCTCCAGCTTGATCGGTTTAAGGGCAATAACCTTAGGTAGGATCTCTCTAAGCTGTTTGTGATTTACCTTTACGAAAGCCTCCAATATATTTCCGTAGATCCTTGTTTTGATGTTTGGGATAGATTCTAATGCCTTTGTTCTGTCCTTTGTAAAAACCGCAAGTATGAGCTTTGAGAAGGGCGGAAGGTTCTCTTCCTTTCTTCTCTCCAGTTCTGCTTCCAAAAAATCCTCTCTTAGGTAATTTTCTATGATTTCCTTATCCAAAAAGCTCTGAATGTATAATCGTTCCTTTGCTATAGCCCTTGCCCTATGTATGTATTTCCAAAACTCCTCCTCTGCGTTTATGCTCGGAACAGACAGAATGTTGTCTCCATGAACCAAAAAGACCTTTTTATAAACTCCCGATAAAGAAGGTTTCGTATCAAAGTGTATGTTTTCCCTTAAAAGGCCAGACCTTTCTATCTCTTCCATAACTCTCTCTATGCCAAATCCGTAGTGAATCACACTCCCTCCGCAATGGGTGCACTCAGCAGGCCCTCTCCAATTACATCTCGTGCAATAAAGAGTGTGGGCGTTCTTGCTTAAAGTCAAAAAGGTTCCACACCTTGGACAATCCACCAAAAAACCACACTTTGGACAGTATGCGTAAGAGTAGCCCGTCTTTCTCACCAAAAGCAAGGAATCATCCTCAAGCTCAGAAAGGAGCTCCTGGGAAAGGATTTCTTCTGGTTTTCTATTCAAGAACTTAACCTCTGCAGAATAGCCCAAAGTTTCCATCTCCCACTGACCACCTTTAACCCTTTGGTATGTCTCCACACTAAGAGCACAGGTGTAGTAAAAAAACTGACAACCGTAGTATTTATAAAGCTGAAAGACAAAATTCCTAAGGTCTATGTATCCGTTCATTTTTGTATAGTAGTCATCAAAGAGCACTACGGAATGAAGGTCTTTGAACGGAACCAAAAGCCCCATCCTTCCAGTTAGAACTATCCTGCCCTTTTCCTGAGCCAAAAACCAGTTTTTAATAAACTGCTTTGGACTTTCAAAGGACGATAAAGAAACTACCCTATCTCCAAAGAGAGGCTTTAACTCTCTCAAAAGATAGTTAAGGGTAGGATTGTAAAAGGAGAATATGGCTAAGCTTTTTCCTTCTCTTAGAGCTTCTTCTACCAGCTGAAAAAGGCTTTCTGTGAGCTTTGTAAGGCTTCCAACTACCACCGTAGGCTTTTCCAGTTTTTTTAACAAGAAACCTGCACCCATTCTAAGCTCAGACTTTGGATTTATCGTAAAGTTCTGCATAAGCTCTTTTTCAACTTTTATAAGACCAGAAGAAAGAAGAGCTCTTAAATCTTTAGACGAAAAGCCCTCCTCCCTTAACTCCTCCCTTGAAGCGTAAAGTCTTTCCCTCAAATAAGCCAAAAGTCTTATCCTTTCGGCGTATCTTTTCGTCTTCCTGAGCTTAGATATAGCTACCTCAAAGGGAACGTTTAACTTAAACAGCTCCACTTCCACGTTGGGAGCAGACCAGTCTTTTTTTACCCTCAACAACCCCTTTTTTATAAGCATATTTATCAGCTCACTTCCAAACCTTTTTTTTACTAAATCTTCCTTTACCAACTTCCTATCTGCTACCCAACTAAGAATTTGCCTTGTTTTTTGGTCCAAAGCCTGAAAAGGGTATAGAGAAACTTCAAGAAAGTTCTCTTTTGTCCAATTCCAATGAGAAGGAATGAACTCCCACATCAACTGCCAGGTGGGTAATCCGTATATTAGGGCTAAGTCTTTTATAGCCTCCAAGTTTTTAGGGTCTGTCAGAGGTAGTTTTTCTGGAAAGAGCAAAGGCTCCTCTTTCCCATCCTCCGCCAAACCAACTACTACGCCAGTTCTCCCGTTTATCAATACCCTGTAGCCTATGGGGGAGCCTTCGTAGGGAAAGGAAGCCCTTACCTTCAATATCCTCCCACCGGGTATAGCTATTTTCAAACACGAGAGCATACTCTTAGTTCTATTGTAATATGGGCAAGGTTTTCAAAACTTTCCAATCTTTTTGAGATATCCTTATGCAGGCGTACTTATCGTGATGGATCCTAAGAATGTGTATATCCTTTACTGAACTCTTCCCGTCCTTTTGTACTGTATCCACGATCCTTTTAACTAAGGGGCTATCCATCTCTCCGTCGGTTAAGATTATGGCGCATTCTTTTGCCAGTTTGTAAGCCC
>NZ_DAIQAX010000011.1:0-4338 GCF_036781485.1 Thermocrinis sp. | reverse complement strand
CCTTCCCACAGGAAGGAATACTCCTTATAGCAATGACTTTGCATGTGATTTAAAATAGTTTTTTGATGCTAATAAATTTCATGATTTAAATCATACTATCACCATGTGAAAGTTTTTTATATTAGGAAATTTAAATCAAAAGGAGGAGTAAAAATGGCACAGCACGAGGTGCACCACCACCTTGGAGAGCATGAGTATAGCTTTTGGCCCTTACCTCTGGGACTGGCAATTCTTCTGATCCCTGTAACCTTTGTGTCTTACTTTGTGTGGCAAAAGCCCATGCTTGCCCTAATTTTGGGAGGGATATCACTGGTGCTATTCGTCCTGTCTTTGGCCGGTTGGGCCTATGAGTTTTTCAAAAAGGGGCACGAAGAAGGTTTGGGTTTCCCAGCTATGATCTTCTTTATAGTCTCTGAGGTGGTCATATTCGGAACAATGTTTGCGGCTTTCTACATGGCAAGGGTAGCCCATGCGGACAAGTGGGCTGGGTGGGTTCCAAAGGAAATGAACTTAGTAATGCCGGTTATACTTACTCTAATTCTCTGGACATCCAGTGCTACAGCTATAGTAGCAGAAAAGGCTATAGAATCTGGTAAAAAAGCTTTATCCGCTCTGTTCTTTTTGATAACAATAGGTCTTGGTCTTTTGTTTGCAGTTCTGCACATTTACGAATGGACCCATTTGTGGCATGGTGGTTTTACGATAAGTTCAAACATGTATGGCACAGGCTTCTATGCTCTTACGGGTATACACACATCCCACATATTCGTGGGTATATTCATGCAATTGGTTGCTATAGCTCTAATACTAACAAACCAAATATCACATCACAAAGGACACACTTACATTAGAGCCACTGTTCTTTACTGGCACTTTGTAGATATTATGTGGCTTTTGGTAGCAAGCAGTGCTTACTTAGTGGGGAGCTTGGTATGAAACTTATCCTTCTTCTGCTTCTTCCTCTTTTAACTATGGCTTACAGGATATCCAACCATGGCGAGCAGGATCTATCAGTTGTGAAAATTAGAGAGGAGCTATACTTGGGTAAGACGATACCCGACGCAAAGGTTAAAAATCTAACAGGAGATGTAAGTCTGAAAGAGTTTATAAACCAAAAACCCACAGCCCTGATCTTTGCTTACTATACTTGCGAAACCGCCTGTCCGCTTACGGTGAATAATGTAAGAAAGCTCACTAAAGAAAAATACAGAGATTATAAGTTTGTAGTTCTCTCCTTTGACGAGAAGGATAACCTACAGACTCTAAAAGCTTTCGTAGATAAGAACTTTGGAGGCCAAGTGCCGGAAAATTGGCTCGTGGGTCTTCTCTCAAAGGAAGATATAAAAAAGCTAACAGAAGCTACAGGCTACAAGTTTTATTACATACCAAGGGACAGAATCTTTATACACACCTCTGCAATAATCTTTATTTCGCCTTCTGGCAAAATAACCAGATACCTTTATGGAGCTTTTCCTACAGAAAAAGACCTCAAACTTGCATTCATAGAAGCTCAAAAGGAACAACCCAGGATTAACAATATAATTGACTTGGCTTTGCTCGCATGCTATAGATACGACAACGCAAGGAGTAAATACGTTATAGACCCTATGCTTATTTTTGCTGGTTTAGGTATTAGTGGAGTGCTTGCAACCTTTGGTTTAGCTTTATTATATAAATCAAGAAAGGAGGTTTTAAGATGAGGCGCACCACCTTAGGTATACTCAGTGCTTTTGGCTTAAGCTTTGCCCAGCCTCTGGCAGAGCCAGCCCCATTGTGGGACAAAATGTATTACATATGGCTGGCTATATCCGTGGTCATATACTTAGTGGTGTTCATACCAGGGGCTTACTTTTTAGTGAAGTACAGATATAAAAAAGGCTTCAACGAAGAAGCACAGCACGTTCATGAAAACCCTATGCTTGAAGTCCTTTGGACCATAATCCCTGTAATAATAGTTATATACCTTGCCACTCAGAGCTTTGCCTTTTATAAATCCCAAAGAACTGCTCCAGAAGGGGCTTTTGAAATAAAGGTAACGGGTTTTATGTGGGGTTGGTCCTTTGAATACCCTAATGGAAAACAGGTTTATGCTTTCTTTAATATGATTGAAGATCCAGAGACAAAATCTTACTTACCCTTTGACAAAATACCGGACATGGCAAAGGCTTACATACCTGCAGGAGTTCCTATAAAAGTTCTTCTTACCTCTCAGGATGTAATTCATTCCTTCTACGTCCAGCCTGCCAAAGTTACTGAGGATGCAGTTCCCGGAAGGATAACTCACATGTGGTTTAAGATCAACCAACCTGGAGAGTATTGGGCCTTTTGCAGAGAATACTGCGGGACCAAGCACTCAAAAATGGCTGCCGTGCTAAAAGTTGTTCCAAAGGAAGAGTTTGAAAAGTGGTACGGCGGATCTATAGATAGCAAGCAAGTATCCTTAAATAAATAAAGGAGGTGTAGCCATGGCGGTAGTAGGCGTACACAAACCGTGGTTTGGAGCCACTCTGAAGGAGTGGGTCTTTACCACAGACCACAAAAAGATAGGAGTAATGTATGGTATAACCAGCCTTATATTTTTCTTGATCGCGGGCATATCCGCCTTGGGCATAAGGCTCGAGCTTTTCCAACCTGGTTTGCAGTATGTGGATGAGGATCACTACAACCAACTTCTAACCTTGCACGGGGTTCTGATGCAGTTTTGGTGGGCTGTGGGTATATGGGGATCCTTCGGTAACTTCTTGCTTCCGCTCATGATAGGTGCAAGAGACGTAGCTTTTCCAAGACTGAACGCTCTGAGCTATTGGCTATTTTTTGCTGCAAGCGTTATGGCACTTCTTACCCTTCTGCCCGGAAGCCAAATAAGGATGATGTGGACTGGTTATCCACCCTTTTCTCTTAACGATAACGCAGGTCCTGTAGCTTTTTACGCCTTGATCATACACCTTCTTGGAGCATCTTCTTTGGCTTCTGCCATAAACTTGGTAGTTACAAACCTTAGCATGAGGGCTCCGGGTATAACCCTTAAAAAGATGAACCTATTCCTTCACTCCTTCTTGGCTATGAACGTGATACAGATCCTTGGTGTGCCAGCCCTTGCAGGTGCAGTGACCATGCTACTTTTGGACAAGTATTTCCACACCGCCTTCTTTGACCCCGCAAGAGGAGGAGACCCACTTCTCTATCAGAACATATTCTGGTTCTACTCCCACCCAGTTGTGTATGTTATGATTTTGCCAGCCTTCGGTTTAATCTCGGAGATGATAGCTACCTTCTCAAGGAGGGAAATATTTGGAAGGACCTCCATGATCTTTGCTATATGGGGTATAGCCATTCTTGGCTTTATGGTTTGGATCCATCACATGTTTACCAGCGGTGTGCCAGATTGGATAAGAATTCTGTTCTCCTACACCACAGTGCTTATAGGCGTGCCCACTGGTATTAAGATCTTCAACTGGATAGGCACCCTCTACAAGGGATCCATCCGCTTTACCACACCCATGCTTTATACACTTTCTGCCATATTCATGTTCTTGATAGGTGGTCTTACTGGAATACCTTTAGGTCTGCCAGCTTTTGACATAGGTATCCATGACTCTCACTTTGTAGTGGCTCACTTCCATTACGTTTTAGGTATGGCTCTAACCCTCGCAGTTTTTGGTGGATTCCACTATTGGTTCCCCAAGCTAACTGGCAAGATGTATAGTGAATTTTGGGGCAAAGTTGGGCTCGTGTTGATTATGATAGGTTCTAACATCTTTTACTTCCTTCAGTTTGTAGTAGGTCTTGAGGGTATGCCAAGGAGGTATGCAGATTACCCAGCCATAGAAAGTTGGATAGTGCTTCACCATTGGCAAACTTTTGGTGCTTTTATTCTTGCAATTGGTTTGGGTATAGTAATTCTTAACTTGATCCTATCTGCAAAGCTCGGAAAGAAGGCACCCGACAATCCTTGGGAATCTCCCTCTCTGGAATGGCTCATTCCCTCTCCACCCCCTCCTCACAACTTTGACAAAATCCCCCACATGCCCGAAGATTGGGACCCTTATAACTACGAATGGCTCAAAAAACACAAACAGCTCCATCGCTGATCTTATTGGGGGCTTTTGCCCCCTTTGAAAACTATGGAGCAGGGTGAATGATATGAAATTATTTGTAGCCTTTGCCCTTTTGGGTATGGTTTTATTATCTTTTCTCTTTGGTCTTTGGTTTTATAGCAACCCTCAGGTAAGAAAGGCAAAGATAGAAGAATACAAAGAGAAAATCCTCAAAAAGGAGAGGCGGTTTTGGAATTAAGGGAATCAATGGCAAAAGTTGAAGAAGTTATATATAATATTA
>NZ_DAIQAX010000010.1 GCF_036781485.1 Thermocrinis sp. | reverse complement strand
TATGCAATTACATAATTATGACTTTATGTTTTTGCATAAAAGCATAAACTTAAAAGCTTTGAGACTCAATAAAAAGAAAGCGGTGTTGTGAAGTAGAGGGATACCTCCCCTAAGGAAGACGCACCCTATTCAGTTGTCAATTTGACAAGGGCTCTATAAAGGCCCTCAGAACTTTGTAGTTTATTATAACACGCCTTTGTGCTTTTTAGTTAAGCGATTGCCGTAAGCCAAAGCTAAAATTAGCAACTTCTCTCTAAGTAGCAACAAAACAGCAAAGTAAGCAAGGGCGCAGGCTGGTATGCTGATTAATAAACTAATTCCCTTTAGCGTAAATCCGAACCATCCCATCAGCAAACTTGCAAAGACTATTTTTACCATCCCAGAGAAAATGTCTCTCCAATCAATAATTTTGTAGGTCTTTTTTAGAAGGTATGCAAAGGAAAAAACAGAAGAGGAGGCCGTTCCCAAAGCCAAGCCTATCACACCAAGCTTAAGGACAAAGGCGTAAAGGTAAGCAGTCAAGCCTTCAAAGATTATGCCCCAAAAACTTGCCTTTACAGGAGTGAACGTGTCTCCCCTTGCAAAAAACACACTGCTGAGGGCCTTTTGAAGGGAGAAGAAGACCAAACCTAAGCTGTATGCCTGAAGGACCATGCCAACCACTTTAACGTCGTTCTCTAAAAACATTCCCCTACCGTATAAGAGCTCTACTATTTGTTCTGCAAAGACTAAAAGACCCACAACCGCCGGGAAAGAAAGCAGAAGTATAAAGCGAAGTGCTAAAGTTGTGCTTTTTGTTTTGTCCTCTCCGTGGGAAAGGGCAGAGAGCAAAGAGTTTGCCATACCAACGGATATAGCACCCAAGGGAAGCTGAAAGATGCGGTTAGCGTAATAAAGGTAAGATATGGAACCAAGGGCTAAAAAGGAAGCCAAGAACGTATCGATAAAAAAGGAAAGTTGGGCTATGCCAAAACCCATCAACGCGGGCAAAAGTCTTTTGAGTAGTAGCTTTACATCCGAATGACGCTTAAAACTAATACCTATAGGAGCGCCTTTTAAAAAGAAAACATGAAACAAAAGCTGAAAAAGTCCCCCTACGAGAACACCCGCTATGAGCGAGTAATAGCCAAGGCTGTTAGAACCAACGGTTATAGTTAAGGAAAAGACAGCATTAAAAACCGCTTGGGCAAAGGCGGGAACAAAGAAAACACCCTTTGTATTCAGAACAGCCATAAAAAAGGCAGAAAGACCTACAAAGAAAAGGTAGAGAAATATCCACTTACCCATAAAAACAGCTAAGTCAAAGTAGGATTTGGCCTTAATTCCTGGCGCTATAAGGCTTATTATCTGCTCCGCAAAAAGGACGAGCAACAAGGTAGTAAAAAGGTTTATAAGAAGATAGTACGTGAAGGTGGATTGGAGAAACTCCTTTTCTTTTCCCTCCTTTGTATTCTTGGCGTATATTGGAACAAAGGCAGCGTTAAACCCTCCTTCTCCAAACAGTCTTCTAAAAGTGTTGGGAAGCCGAAAGGCTACAAAGAAGGCATCCGTAATACTTGATACACCAAAATAGTAAGCTATTAAAGCATCCCTTACATAACCTACAGCTCTGCTTATAAAAGTGGCTACAGAAAAGGCTATGCTGTGTTTTATTAATCCCATTTACTTTTGGTGCCGGAGGTGGGAGTCGAACCCACACGCCCTCACGGGCACTGCCCCCTCAAGACAGCGCGTCTGCCAATTCCGCCACTCCGGCTATTATTAAAATTATATACCATGATAGACCAAACAGACCTTCCTAAGGATGAACTGGCAGAAAGGGCAGTCTTAGGTGCCATGATAAAAGATCCCGAAAATATACCCACGGTCCTTGAATACCTAAAAGAAGAAGATTTTTTCTTTGAAGATCACCGAACTGTCTTTTCGCTCCTCTGCAGAGTTTGGGAAGACAAGGGTAGAGATTGGGATGATATAGTCCTAAACAATTACATCGTAAAATCTGGATTGCAAAATAGGATCAGTATGGATTTTGTGTACGCCTTAGCACAGGAGGCAGCAGAAGGAGTGCTCTTAGAAGAAGCGATAAACAGTGTAAAAGAAAAGGCAGGGCTTAGAAGGCTTATGGAGTTGTCCATAGAAATACTAAAAGGAATAAAAGAAAGTCCAGACCTCAGCAATTTGATTGAGAAGGCCACACAGAGGATATACGAGATCTCGGAAAAGCACCATGTTACCCACTACCAACACATAAAGGAGATAACAAACCAGGTTTTAGAAATAATAGAAAAGAGAAGAAGCGAGGAGAAGTTAGTAACTGGAACACCTTCTGGCTACATAGACTTGGACATGCTAACCACAGGCTTTCATCCATCTGACCTTGTTATAGTGGCTGCAAGGCCTGGTATGGGAAAGACGAGTTTTATGTTGTCCATGGCGATGAACCTTGCTCTGGAAGAAAGGATCCCTCTAGCTATATTCTCTTTGGAGATGAGCAAAGAACAGCTTGTCATGAGAATGCTTTCTATGCTCTCAAAGGTGCCCCTTCAAAACATAAGGAAAGGTTTTATATCCGAAGAGGACTGGGAAAGATTGCTAAGCGCTGCCTTGGAACTTTCCTCCTGCAATATATACATAGACGATACTCCCACACTCTCCACTACAGAACTTAGGATAAAAAGTAGGAAGTTAAAGAAGGACAAAGGAGTTCAGATAATATTCGTAGATTATCTACAGCTTCTTAGGCCGCCCCACAGAAGAAGCTCTCGCCAAGAAGAAGTGGCTGAAATTTCAAGAAATCTCAAAGCTCTGGCAAAAGAAATTGCGGTCCCGGTGGTAGCCTTAGCACAGCTCTCCCGTCAAGTGGAGCACAGGAGCGACAAAAGGCCTCAACTTGCGGATCTCAGAGAGTCTGGTCAGATTGAACAGGATGCGGACCTTATCCTTTTTATCCACAGGCCAGAGTATTACAAGAAAAATCCACCACCAGAAGAAGAGGGTATAGCAGAAATAATAGTGGCAAAGCAAAGACAGGGACCTACGGGAATAGTAAGGTTGGCTTTTATGAAAGACACCACGATGTTTAAGTCTCTGTCACCCACCTACAAAAGCAGAGTAGAACCCTATACACCGCAACAGATAGAAGAGGATATTTCTACAGAAGACTACGACTTGGACTTCTGATGAGGGTAAGGTTTAGAATCTCAATATACAAAGACGGTAAGAAATTAAGTAAGGAAGACCTCAAACAGGAAAAATCTCCCTTTTGGATAGGTGTAAGGTATATAACAGAATTTAAATACTTGGAAGCTACAAAATGGCTTATGATTGCAGAAGATTGCTACGAAAAATATCTTTTGCTCTCTCTTGCTAACTTAGCCTTGGGACAGGAGAATCAAGGTAGAGAGTTCTACAGTGAAGCTCTAAAACACAAATCAATGCATCCGCTTAAAATCTTTTTGGAAGTTCCAGAAAAAAATATAAAACTTGAACCCAAAAACCTTTCAGAAATTCTGGCTTTTGTTTAATATTATATTGATGCGGCGTGGATACTTTGGTACCTTTGGGGGCAGGTTTGTTCCAGAAACCTTGATGTACGCCTTAGAGCAGTTAGAAGAAGAATACGAAAAGATAAAAACAGACGAGAGCTTTTGGGAAGAGCTACGCTTATACCTAAGAGACTTTGCGGGCAGACCTACTCCCCTCTACCTTGCCAAGAACCTAACTGAATACGCAGGAGGAGCTAAAATCTACCTGAAAAGGGAAGACCTTTTGCATACGGGTGCTCACAAGATAAACAACACGCTCGGTCAGGCTCTTTTGGCAAGGAGGATGGGCAAAAGAAGGATCATAGCAGAAACCGGAGCAGGACAGCACGGCGTGGCAACCGCAACCGCCTGCGCTCTTTTAGGGCTTGAATGCGTGGTCTATATGGGAGAGGAGGATGCCCAAAGGCAGAGATTAAACGTTTTTAGAATGAAGCTACTGGGAGCACAGGTAAGAATAGTAAAGAGCGGAAGCAGGACCTTAAAGGATGCAATAAACGAAGCTCTAAGGGACTGGGTTTCCAACGTGGAAACCACCCATTACATAATAGGCTCCGTGGTTGGTCCCCACCCCTTTCCAACCATCGTAAGAGACTTTCAGAGGATTATAGGAGATGAGACAAAAAGGCAGATCTTAGAGTTGGAGAGAAAACTTCCCAAGGCTGTTGTAGCATGCGTAGGTGGGGGCTCCAACGCTATGGGAATATTCTATCCTTTTGTGGAGGAAGAAGGGGTAAGGCTTGTAGGTGTGGAAGCTGGCGGGCTGGGTATAGAAACGGGTAAACACGCCGCTTCAATAAACGGTGGAAAAGTTGGAGTGCTTCATGGTATGAAGTCTTACTTTTTGCAAGATGAAGAGGGCCAGATAAAGACCACTTACTCTATATCTGCGGGGCTTGACTATCCGGGAGTGGGACCAGAGCACGCCTACCTTTTTGAGACTGGAAGGGCAGAGTATGTATACGCTACCGATGAAGAAGCCATAGAGGGCTTTAAACTGCTTTCAAGGCTCGAAGGTATAATTCCAGCCTTGGAGCCAGCTCACGCGGTTTTGAAAACTGTGGAGATAGCCAGAGGGCTTGACAAAGAAGATGTGGTGATTCTGAACCTCTCGGGCAGAGGGGACAAAGATATGGAAACAGTTATGAAACACCTTGGAGAAGCTTAAGTATCTTCCGATAGTTTTTTTCCTCCTGTCTGTTCTTTTTTCCATTCAAAGGGGTCAGGATCCCTTTCTTTTTGACGAAGATCTGGGAGAGGGTTTTGTGGTCCTTCGGGTGGAGGGGGAACATACCATAGAAGAGGGTAGGCTTCTTTCAAAGGTGAAGGTCTTGGGTGGAGATTTTCCTGAGATATACGCAAAAAGGGCCACACTCATAGTTTATGGTGCTTTGGACTTGCCCTCAAGAAACTTAAAGGCATACGCAAAAGTGAAAGTGTCAAAGGGAAGGGTAGTTATAACTTCAAGCTATGGGGACCTATCCTTTGTAGAACCAAAGCCAAGCCTCAGAGAGCGCATGATAAAAAGAGTGGAAGAGAAGTTTGAAGATAGGCAAGTTAAGAGCTTGGTGCTTGCTTACTTTTTGGGCGAAGACCAAGAGCTTTTGCCTTTAAAGGTTCAGTCTGCCTTTTTGACCACTGGACTGGTCCATCTTCTAGTAGTCTCCGGGGGGCATCTGACTGCCCTTGCCTTAATTTTGAGATACCTTGCTCCTTACAGGTATGGTTTGATTTTGTCCCTTGTGGGTATAACTTTTTACAGTCTATTTTTAGTCCCTTCTGAGCCCCCAGTCCTTAGAGCCTACCTTATGGCTGTTTTTGTTATTCTTTTGCTCCTTTACGGAGAAAGGCCAAACCTCCTTAACATACTCTTTCTGTCCGGAGCGATCATACTACTTTTTTATCCAGAATACGTTTATTCTTATTCCTTTTGGCTTTCCTTTTGTGCCACCCTTTACATAATCCTATCCCTGAGGGATGCCCCTAAGAAAAACTTGGTTTTTATGTTCTTTTGGGTCTCCTTCTTTGCCTTTCTTGGCACCATGCCCATAATTACCCTCCTTTCCTTTTCTGCGCCTTTTAGCATTGTTCTGACCCCCTTGCTAACTCCCCTCTTTAGTCTTTTTACTGTATATGGCTTTCTGGATATGGTCACTCTATTTTCTTTACCTTCCTTCCCCCTTGAACTCTTAGGAACCGCCATAATAAAAACCGTGGTCTTCTTCTCAGGCTTTGCCCCAACCGTTTTCTTTAAATTCCGTCTTTGGGAGACTGTCCTAAGTCTTTCGTTGGGAGCTTTTACGCTTCACTTTCTAAAAGGTTGGAATAAACTCTTTGCCGGTGTAGTATTCCTCCCCTTCCTGTTTTAGCCTGTGGTAGTAAGCTCCAGTGCAAGAAACCAAACCTTCTGCAATGTATAATCCTAACCTCTTGCTTAGCTCCCTCTCTTCTATTCCTAAGATCTGGGACAGCTCGCTCAGGGTCTTTGGTGTGTTTAGAAGTATTAAGATTGGGTCTTCGGATTTTTCATCCTTTAATTCGAACTTCTGAAGCCTTCCCACAAGCTTTGCCACTCCCTCATTTACCAGCTTTATACAACCTTCCCACCTTTCACTGGACCCGTATCCTACGTGCACATAAACCTGCCTTCCTTGCTCTTTGGCATAGTAAGCGGTTATCAAAGCTCCTGAGTTTTCCCCAGCCTCCACCACAAAAACACCTTCCGAAACCCCGCTGATGAGCCTATTTCTTCTTGGGAATGTGTGTTTTTCAGCGCTCTCCCAAGGAAGAAACTCAGAGACAACAGCCCCGCTACTTAGAACCACTCTTTTTAGACTCTCTTGTGCCTGTAAGATACCAAATCCCAAAAAGCATACAGTATAACCCCCTCCTTCCACACAGAACTTGTGGGAGAGAAAGTCTATTCCCATTGCACCACCAGAAGCTATGGCGTATCCCTTTGACACCAGAAGATTTACCAGGTCCCTTAGATACCTCACACTGTATCCATCTGGCTTTCTTGTGCCCACCACTCCAAAGAATACCCTTTGCTTAAGCTCCCCTTGGTAAAACAAAACAGGTGGTGGATCCTCTATCTCCCTCAGCTTAGGAAAGTAATCTTCATCTGAAAGAGTAATGCATCCTATACCCTCTTTTTGCAATACCTTTATAACTTGCTCCGGGTCAAAGCTGAGATTTTTCTCCTTTATCCTGCTTGCCTTAACCTTTCCCACAAGCTCTTCAAGCTCCGCCTGGTCTGCCTCCAGTATAAGCTTTGGGTCTTTGTAGTGCTGGTAAAGTTTTTTTATGCTCCTTTCGCCAAGCCCGGATATAGCTCTCAGAGTAAGCCAATAAAATACATTCTCCATTAGAGTTTATCCTTTTCTATCAGAGACTTTACCTCTTGGATGGCAGAGTCTATCTGAAGCTCTCTTCTTTCTCCCGTGTGCCTTATCCAAAGCTCCACCTTACCTTCCTTAACTTTTTTACCAACAACCAGGATATAAGGAAAGCCGCAAAGCTCCCCATCTGCAAACTTAAAGCCCGGGCTCTCGTCCCTGTCATCGTATATCACGTCTATTCCGAGCTCCATAGCCAACGTGTATAGTTTTTCCGCAACGCTTTTTTGCTCTTCATCCGACTGATTGACGCAGATAATATCAAGCTCAAAGGGTGCAACCACCGTAGGAAACTTAATACCTTTCTCGTCGTGATACTGCTCTACGATGGCTGGAAGGCACCTTGATATACCAATACCGTAGCATCCCATAACCACGGGCTTTTCCTGACCTAACCTGTCTTTGATGAAAGCTCTCATAGGCTCTGAGTATCTTGTTCCCAAGAGGAATATGTGCCCCAACTCTAAGCCTCTCCCAACTCTAAGAGGAGAACCACATTTGGGACAGGGGTCTGCCTCTTCTACCTGACACACATCTACAAACTCTCCATATTGAATATCCCTTCCCGCATTGACGTTGATGTAATGATAGTCCTCCTCGTTAAGTGCAACCACCATGTTCTTTACTCCAAAAACTGAATTATCCCAGAGGACTTTGAAGTTTGAAGGAAGATTAAAGGGACCTACAAATCCCTTTGATGTGTTTAGAATTCTTCTTATGTCTTCGTCTGTTGCCAGTCTAAATTCATCTGTTCCAAGGACATTTTCTAACTTCTTTTCATCCACTTCCCTGTCTCCCCTGATTAAAACCATGATAGGCTCTTCCCCTTTTAGGTACAAGACCGCCTTTAGAATTTTGTATGCGGGAATTTTTAGGTAGTCAGAAAGCTGGGCTATGGTGGTAGTGTTGGGTGTATAAACCTTCTGGATGGGCTTTTCTTCCTCTTGCTCCTCTTTGTGTTTTGGCAAAGGCACTATTTCTGCATTGGCGCAGTATCCGCAGTTTTCACAAAAGGCTACGCGCGCTTCTCCGTAGTCTGTCAAGACTATAAACTCGTGGGACATTTTACCGCCTATGGTTCCCACGCTTGCTTCAGCTAAAAGGGTGTTCAGCCTTAACTTTTTGAATATCCTCTCGTAAGCAAACTTCATAGTCTCGTAAGATATCATGGCAGAAAACTCATCCTCGTCAAAGGAGTAAGCATCTTTCATAATAAACTCCCTTGACCTTATCAGTCCAAAACGGGGTCTCTTTTCGTCCCTGAACTTAACCTGTATCTGATACAAAATCAAAGGAAGCTTTTTGTAAGAATTTACAAAGCTTCTAAAAAGGTCCGTTATCTCCTCCTCGTGGGTAGGTCCCAAACAGTATTCCCTTCCGTGTCTGTCTTTTAGAGTAAATAGCTCCCTTCCGTAAACTTCCCATCTTCCCGTTTCCTTCCAAAGCTCAGAGGGGTTTAAGACGCTCAGCAAAACCTCTTGAGCTCCGCTTCTTTCCATCTCTTTTCGTACAATGGCTTCTATTTTCCTTATCACCTTTAGAGCGGGGGGAGTGTATTCGTATATGCCAGAGGCTACCTGCTTGGTAAAACCAGCCTTCAGGAGGAGTCTGTGGGAATTTGCTTCTGCGTCTGCAGGCTCTTCTTTTAGTGTATACCAAAAATATCTGCTCCATCGCATAGGTGGGATATTTTAAAATAATCTTATGCTGAACAGAATTTTGAGGTTTTTGGGTATGTTTTCTAACAACATAGGGATCGATCTGGGAACTGCAAACACAGTTATATACTTGGAAGGAAAGGGGGTGGTCCTTTCGGAGCCATCCATAGTGGCCGTAGACGTGAGAACTGGAAAAGTTATAGCGGTGGGTAAAGAAGCCAAAGAGATGCTTGGTAAAACTCCCGGAACCATTCAGACCATAAGACCACTCAGAGATGGAGTTATCACGGACTTTGAGGCCACGAGAATAATGCTCTCACACATGATAAACAAAGTGATAGGCAAAGGTATATTTAAAGCTAAACCCCGAGTAGTTATCGGGGTGCCCTCAGGTGTGACGCAAGTGGAGAAAAGGGCAGTCATTGACGCAGCAAAGAGTGCGGGCGCAAGAGAGGTTTATCTTATAGCAGAACCGATGGCCGCGGCAATAGGTGCTGGACTGCCTGTAGACGAACCTGTTGGTAATATGGTAGTAGACGTGGGGGGTGGAACTACCGAAATAGCGGTTATATCCTTGGCTGGTATAGTAACCTCCACTTCTATAAGAGTGGCGGGAGACGAAATGACCGAGGCGGTGGCTAATTACGTAAAGAAAAAATATCATATACTAATAGGAGAGCAAACTGCGGAGAGAATAAAGATAGAGTTAGGTAGTGCTATCATAGAAGACCAAGAAAGAACGATGGAAATAAAAGGAAGAGATATGACCGGTTTACCGAAGACTATAAGTATATCAAACTTTGATATAGCTCAAGCCTTAGAAGATGTGGTCAATTCTATTATAAACGCTGTAAAGCTAACCCTTGAAAAAACTCCACCGGAATTGGCTTCCGATATAGCAGAGAGAGGCATAGTCTTAGCAGGCGGTGGCTCTTTACTTAGGAACTTAGATACAAGAATCTATCGTGAAACGGGAATATTTACAAGGTACTGTGAAGATCCTATGACCGCAGTGGCACGGGGCGTAGGTTCGGTCCTTGATAAGATGCATCTAATAAGGCAAATAGCCATGGAATGAAAAGTAGAATTATCTACGTTTTACTCTTTTTCTTTAGCGCCCTATCTTACTTAACTGAAGTTTATTCCTATCCAATGATCTCCCCTATAATTGGTTTTATAAACAGTATTTTCTTACCTGTGCTTGAGTTAAAGAGTCAGATCTCTTATAAAGTCAGAGATTTGGCAAATACATATGTCTTTTTAGTTAATGTGCAAAGGGAGAACAAAAGGCTTTTGGAAGAAATCAGCCGATTGAACTTAAAAGTTAGTGAGCTTGAAACGTGCAAAAGAGAGCTTAATCAAATAAAAAATCTGGAGGGATTTTATAAGGAACTAGATTACTTAATAGCAAGCGTGACTGCTTACGATCCCTCTGGCAGGGATGCGTTTATTATTTTAGACAAAGGTAAAAAGGACGGGATCGAAGAGGGCTTTGTGGTAGTAAATAGAAACATATTCGTGGGCATAGTAGACCAGGTATACCTGAGTAGTTCAAGAGTGAGAACGGTATGGTCTGATGCTATGTCTGTAAGCGTGGTAGTGGAGGGTAAGAACTATATATACAAAGGAGGTTTTCCTACTGGTAGGCTCCTGCATGTATTACAAGAAGATGATATTAAGGAAGGGGTTAGGGTTTTGCTTAGAAGTCCCCATTTTCCTTCCTTTGAAGTAGGCAAAGTGTATGGACCACCTTCCCTTGAGGAGCAGTTTTTCAAAAGGGTGGAAGTAAAGCCAGAAGCCGACGTTAGAAGGATGGAGTTCGTTGTTATTTTAAGGAGGAGGATTTGAGTTTCTATCTGGTTTTGTTCTTGATTTTAGTGCTTCAGAGCTCAGTTTTGGTTGGAATTTTTAAAAGTTACCTCTTTGTTCCTGATCTGCTGTTGTGTTTTGTCTTCCTTTCAAACCTCAAAGGCCAGGTAAATTACGGCAGGGGGTTTTTAGGGGCTTTGCTTTTGGATTTACTTCAAGGTTCCTTAGGATGGCATGCGTCTGGTAAGTTGTTAGCGCTCATGATTTTGGACGTTGCAAAAAAGGTTTTTTATGTGAAACTTATCTCAACGCTGGTTATGTTTTATGTAGTAATAGCCACTATCGAACACGCATACAGGTATCTTTTATTCAGAACTAAGTATTACTATCCTCTGGACTTTTATGCTCTAATTGGTTTTTTAATTGAACTGTTCATAGTTTACTTCTTTGGAAAAAAAGTGTTGAAAGGTAGCGATGAAGCGTAGGAATTTTATACTTTTTTTTGTATTGTCTTTCGTTCTATACTTGATTTTGGTTTTCAGACTGTTTTATCTTCAAGTTCTGAAAGGAAACTACTACAAAGACCTATCTAAGAGAAACTACATCAGACGTAGGATAATATATTCCCAAAGGGGGGACATATTAGACAGGCACTATAAAAAGCTTGCCTATGATGTGCCAGAGTATGCAATCTTTTTAGACCCTAAGATAATGCAGGAAAAGGAGGTTGTGGAACAGACCTTGAAAAATCTAAGAGAAATTTTTGGTATAGAGATATCCACCCAATCACTATTAGACAAATACAACAGTATAGAACCTGTACTTATCAAAAAGCTCGCAGATCAATCAGAAATAGATGCATTTTACAACAACAGCTACCGCTTGCCTGGAGTGTTTATAAACACGATCCCAAAAAGATTTTATCCTATGGGGGAGGAATGTGCTCACATCATAGGCTATGTGGGTTATCCCACAAAAAAGCAGTTGGAAGTTTATAAAGATAGAATATCGCATCAAAGCTTGGTAGGAAGGCAAGGGTTAGAGAAAGCGCTGGAGGAATCTCTGCAGGGGGCGGTGGGAGCAGAGGAGCTCATAGTGAATGCGGTAGGGAAAGTGGTAGGTGTATACAAGCAGACAAATCCCAAAAGGGGCAACACAGTGGTTTTGACAGTGGATAGCAGAATTCAAAAGATTGCGTACGAAGTTTTTAAGGAATCAGGGCACAAAGCTGGGGCTATCTTGATACTGAAGGCAGATAGCGGAGAAGTGCTTGCTTTGGTAAGCTATCCTTCTTATGACCCAAACAAGATATACCAGATGTGGGACGAGTATCAAAAGGATCCTTTAAATCCTCTCTTCAATAGAACCCTTCAGGCCTATTATCCACCCGGATCTGTAATAAAGGTCGGATTGGCTGTAGGTCTTCTCCAACAGGGTGTTAGTATTAAAGAAGGGGTAGTTTGTAAAGGATCTTTTCCATTGGGTAATAGAGTTTTCTACTGCTGGAAAAGAGATGGACACGGGTGGGTAAATCTAAAGACCGCCATAAGGGATTCTTGCGACGTGTACTTTTACCACTATTGTTATTACAAACTTGGTCCCAGGAAGATGGAGAGTATTCTAAGGCAGTTTTCCTTTGGTGAATCTGTTCCCTTTGAGCTTCCCAATTCCAGCGGAATATTGCCAAATCCAGAGTGGAAAAGAAAAAACAAAAAGGAACCGTGGTATGGTGGCGATACGGTAAATATGTCCATAGGACAAGGGCACCTAAAGGCTACTCTACTTCAGCAGTGTTTAATGGTAATGGGGATAGTTAATGACGGAGTCATCTACAGACCCACACTCATTAAAGAAGTAAGGGATCCTAATGGAAGGTTAATATGGAAAAACAAAAAAGTAGTTTATAAAGTTGTCAAAGCTCCGCCGGAGTATTTTGCCATTGTTAGAGAAGCTATGAGGGATGTGGTAAGGTCTGGCACTGGCCTATTGGCTAACTCTCCAATGGCAGAAATAGCTGGGAAAACTGGAACAGCTCAGGTAGCAGCAATCAGCGCAAGAAGAAAAACACTACCCTATCGCCTTAGAGACCATGCTTGGTTTGTGGGGTTCTATCCTTACAGAAACCCACATTTCATCATCGGAGTTTTGGTAGAACACGGTGGCTCAGGTGGCGGTGTGGCTGCGCCTATAGCCAGAAGAATAATAGAGAGAATTCAGATGGAGGGTATTCACAAGGAGTTCACTTAGATTAAATTTTTTTGCATGCTTAAGAGCTCGGTTGACCACAAGGCTATCCAGTTTGAATTTGCAAAAAAAGCCTTTTTTTCCTTTATTGAGGAGAGAAAGCACATCATACCATATCTGCGTCCAGAAAAAACTCCTGTGCTCTGCATGGACCTAAACGGAATAAGGCGTAGATACATTGAACTAAAGTATCACTTTTCCAACTTTAATATTTACTACGCAGTCAAAGCAAATGACCACGAGAGAATAATAAAGTCCCTTGCGGAGTTAGGTTCTCACTTTGAAGTGGCCTCTAGCCAAGAGTTGAGTAAGGTGCTTCAATCCGGAGTTAGCCCAAACAGGATAATATCCAGCAACCCAGTTAAACCTTTTGACTTTATAGAGTATTGTAAACAAGTAGGAATGGATAGATTTGCGGTGGATTCTTATACGGAGGTAGATAAGATAGCAAAGGTAATGAAGAGGGCGAGAGTATATGTAAGAGTGGTTGTTCCAAATGAAGGAAGTGATTGGCCACTTTCCAAGAAATTCGGCGTAGATTTGGACACTGCCATAGACTTACTGGAATATGCCAGAGAAAAAAATCTCATACCCTACGGTATTACTTTTCACGTGGGATCTCAGTGCAACAACTTTAGAAATTGGTTCATAGGTATAAGGACTGCTGCTGAACTATGGGAGAGGGCAAGAAGTAGGGGCCTTAAGCTTCAAATGCTAAACATCGGCGGTGGAATACCTGTGAAATACAGTTACGAAGCACTGAGTATAGAAGATATTGCTTATTATGTGAAAGGCTTAATGCAAAAATTTTTCCCTATTTTACCCCACGAACTTCAGATAGAACCCGGGCGCGGTATAGTGGGTGATCAGGGAATAATGGTATGCAGGGTTATAGGTAAAGGGAAAAGGGGGGAGGATAACTGGTTTTATATAGATACTGGCGTTTTTAACGGCTTAGCTGAAGCCTTAGGTGGCATTAGATATGCCTTTTACATAGACAGAGAGGGTGAGCTGAAAGAGTGGACCATCGGAGGAGTGTCCTGTGATAGTATGGACGTGGTGGCAAGAAATGTGGCCCTGCCAGAACCAGAGGTGGGAGATTACCTATACATACTCTCTGCGGGAGCCTACACTACTGTATACGCTGCCCCCTTTAACGGCTTTCCCATCCCAGAAGTTATATTTCCTTAAACTCAATTTTGAGAATACCCTGTTCTTTCAATGGCTCCACCACTATTATCCTTTTCAAAAAGCTCTTCAGCTCATCAGGAACTGCAAAAGTGTTGTTCCCGCTGACGTATGGCAAGTTTAGTATCACTAGTGTTCCCATTTCCATAATCTTAATGATTTGATCCACTTCTCTCTTATCAAAAAACTCCTTAAAGCCTAAGTAAAGAATATCAGGATTTATTAAGACCACATCTCTTAAACCTTCTTCCAAACTTTCCACGTCTACGCCTATTTCTCTCTGTATAGCTAAGGAAACGCCGTGCTTTAGCATGTAATTGAGGGGTTTTTCTAATACAAAAACAACTTTCGTAAAGTTAAAGCATACATACTGCATTAAGGAATATGAAAAAGTGCTTACCTTTATAGGACTCTTGCCCGTTACAATCACCAAACATGAATTTAAATCTTCAAAAATCCTATTTACTTCTTTAATTACGTTTTGGTAGTTCTCACATAAATCTTCCAGCTTTGGTATGTCGAAAGGTGTCTTGACGATTGATATTACATAAGTGCCCCTTTGTTTCACATAAACCACTCTAAACCTGCCTACTTTATGCAAACTGAAGGAAAAGGCTCCTTCTTTCCCCAAATGGCTAATGGGAGTAGATGAATAACTTCTAAGTGCAATAAGCGTATCTCTGACATCCTCATTCGTGAGCACGACATCAAGACACTTAATCAGTCTACCGTCTTTTCTTTCCAGGGGAAAAGTATTTGGTGCCAAAAATACTTCAGAAATCTCATCCGAGCTACTAAGATAACTTATAATTTGCGGTGCATAATTCATTGTTAATTATTTATAATAACACAATTGCATATGCAAAGGTCCGCTGGAGTTTTACTGCACATTACCTCCCTTCCCTCCCCCTTTTGCATAGGAGATTTGGGAAGACAGGCGTATCTTTTTGTAGATTTTCTCTCTGAAAGCAACCAAAGTCTTTGGCAGGTATTGCCTCTTAACCCAACCTTTGAAGAGTTTGGAAATTCCCCCTACTTTTCTACATCCTTGTTTGCGGGCAACCCTGTTTTGATAAGCCCAGAACTTTTGTGTGAAGATGGTTTGATCTCTTCAGAGAGTTTGGAGAAATTCAGAGAAAACCCTACTTCTAAAGTGGATTACCCTAAGGCTTACTTCCTTAAAGAAGTGCTTTTGGAGGAAGCGTTTAAAAACTTTTCCGAATCTGGAGATTTCTATTCCTTTGAGGAAGAAAATTCCTTCTGGCTTGAAGACTACGCAGTATTTTCTGCCCTTAGGAAGAAAAACACAAATTCTTGGGAGAAATGGACAGACCTAAAACCCGATCCTTTGGAAATCAGAAAAGAGAAGTTTAAGCAGTATATATTTTTCAGACAGTGGTTTAAGCTCAAAGAATATGCCAATAGAAAAGGAATAAAGATAATAGGTGACCTTCCTATATACCCTGCCTTTGACAGCGCGGACGTATGGGCTAACAAACACCTGTTTAGGTTTGACGTTGTAGCAGGCGTACCACCAGATTATTTTAGCCTTGAAGGCCAGCTTTGGGGAAACCCAGTCTATAACTGGGATGCATTGAGGGAAGAGAACTTTCAATGGTGGATAAAGAGGATAGAACACTCTTTAAAGCTTTACGATATTTTGCGTATTGATCATTTCAGAGGGTTAATATCCTATTACACTGTACCTAAGGGAGAGAAAACTGCAAAGTATGGAAAATGGGAAAGGGCTTATCCAGAGGAATTTTTCAGCCTTTTAAAGGAACGTTTTCCAAACTTTCCTTTTATAGCGGAAGACTTAGGCACTATAGACAGGGAAGTGGAGGAAATAAGAGATAAGTTTGGTTTTCCATCAATGAGAGTTCTTGCTTTTGCTTTCTTTGAACCTCACAGCTCTCATCTTCCACACAACTATACACAAAACTGCGTAGTTTATACCACCACACACGACAACATGCCCCTTAAGGACTGGTTTGAATACGAGCTCAAAGAAGAAGATAGAGAGAGACTTTATAAGTATATTGGCAAGAAAGTAGAAAAAGAAAGGGTAAGCGCAGAGCTTATTAGGCTTTCCTACATGTCCGTTGCAAACTACTGCATAGTGCCCATGCAAGACCTTTTGAACCTTGGAAAAGAATCAAGAATGAACACACCAGGCACTTCCAAGGGCAATTGGGAGTGGAGGATGATTACTTTACCCCAAGCGGAGCTTAACCTTTGGCTTTCTGAACTGACATACATTTACCAAAGGTTCAACACTTGAGGGCTCCAAAGAGCACATCGTTTAAATACTCCAGTTTCTTTTCCACGTCCTCTTGGCTATCTCCCACTACATTTACATGTCCCATTTTCCTTCTGTACCTTTTTTCCTTTCCATACCAGTAAAGCTTTGTTCCTTCTACAGAAAGTATCCTTTTGATGTCTATTTCTTCGTAGGACTTACCTATTATGTTTACCATGCCAGAAGGGCTTTTTAGCCTTGTGGAGCCAAGAGGCAAACCACAGATTGCTCTTACAAGGTTTTCAAACTGAGATGTATAACAGCCATCCAAAGTCCAATGTCCCGTGTTGTGAGTCCTTGGAGCTATCTCATTTATCAGTATCCGCCCATCCTTTGTATGGAAAAACTCAATACACAAAAGCCCTACTATGTTTAACTCTTCCATCAGAGATTTGACCATTTCCTGCGCAAACGGAAAGTTCAGGTCGGTGGTTTTGTTGTATATCAAAATGCCTTCCTCATGATAGTTTATGGTTAGTGGATACAATTTTATCTCTCCTTTACCACTTCTTACACCTATTATGGAAAATTCAAAATCAAATTCTACAAACTCTTCTACTAAAAACCGCTCCTCTTTTTTGTGATTCATTCTGATTGTCTTAAGCTTTCCTGTATCTCCCTTTATAAGGTATTGACCTTTTCCGTCATATCCAAGACTCTCCGCCTTTATCACCACAGGAAGGTTAAGCATTGCCACGGTTTTTTCTAAGTCTTCTCCAGCAGATACCAGAAAGTTTGGCACTGGATATCCACTTCTTCTTAAATACAGCTTTTCTTCCACTTTACTCTTTTTAAGATTTAGAACCTCAACGGAAGGTAAGGTCAAATGGGAAACGCTTTCCAGCACCTCATCGGGAATATGCTCAAACTCGTAAGTTACAACATCGCAGAGCCTCACAAATTCATCTATACTGCTGTAGTCAAAACATCCGTCTGCTACTTTACAGGCGGGAGAGGTTTTGGAGCTGTCTAAAACCAAAAACTCAAAACCAAGCTTTTTACCTTCCATTATAGTCATCCAGCCAAGCTGTCCTCCGCCTAGTATGCCTATCCTCATCAGTAAGTCCTATGGGCCGGTTGATATTTAAAGATATTTACTGGTATGTACTCAATCACCAGCTTGTCCCCTCTTTGATACACTAGAGTATGCTTTAAGAAGTTCTCGTCGTCTCTGTTTGGATAGTCCTCCCTTGTGTGACCTCCCCTTGATTCTCTTCTATGAAGTGCGCAAAATGCTACCACTCTTGCTAACTCCAGCATATTTCTGAGCTCTAACACTTCCACCAAGTTTGTATTGAATATTCTGCTTTTGTCCACTACCGGTATGCTTTCCCATCTTTCCAAAAGCTCGCTTAGTTCCTGATAGGCTTCTTGCAAAGACCTTTCGTCTCTGAAAATACCCACCTTTTCCCACATTATTTCTCCCATTTTCTTTCTTATATCAGCCAACTTCTCAGACCCTTCTCTGTTCATTAATCTTTCAATAAATTCTACGTTTCTTCTCCTTTCCGCCTCTGTCAGAGGTAGCCAGTCTACTTGCTTAGCATACTCCCTTGCAGATATGCCACAGAACTTGCCAAAGACGAGTATTTCAGTTAGAGAGTTCCCCCCTAATCTATTTGCTCCGTGTACAGACACGCATGCGCACTCTCCCACCGCATACAACCCTTCTAACTCTGTGGCGCTGGTTCTGTAGTTAGTTATATGTATGCCACCCATGCAGTAGTGGGCAGTTGGCCTTATGGGAACAAGGTCCTTAACAGGATCCACACCCTCAAAATCTATAGCAAGCTGGCGCACCTGTGGAAGTCTTTCTTTTATCTTAGCCTCTCCCAGGTGTCTTAGGTCCAAATAGACATAAGCGCTGGTGCCACTGCCAACCCCTCTTCCCTCTCTTATCTCATACTCTATAGCCCTCGAGACCATATCTCTGGGAGCCAACTCCATCTTCTCAGGTGCGTACCTTTTCATAAATCTCTCACCAAGCGCATTTAAAAGATATCCACCTTCACCTCTACAGGCTTCGGAAAGAAGTATGCCCGTCTTTGCCAGGCCCGTAGGATGAAACTGTATAAACTCCACATCCTTAAGCCCCAACCCAGCCCTTAGGGCAACGGCCACACCGTCACCCGTATTACCAACCGCATTGGTGCTTCTCTGCCAGTATATCCTGGCAAAACCTCCTGTGGCTAAGACCAACGCCTTGGTTTGGATGTTCAAGACTTCTCCGTTTTTTATGTCATAAACTGAAACCCCTTTTACCCTTACACCATCGTGGATTATGTCCAATAGAAAAAATTCGTTGTAAAAATCTATGTTATCCCGCGCCAATGCCTGCTCAAACAGAGTGTGGAGTATAACATGACCTGTTCTATCTGCGGAGAAAACAGTTCTCGGAAAAGATGCTCCACCGAAGGGCCTTTGGGCTATCCTTCCATCTGGGAGGCGTGAAAAAGGCACACCCCATCTGTCAAGCTCGTATACAATATCCGGAGCATTCTCGCACATAAAGAAAACTGCATCCTGATCTGCTAAGAAGTCTGAACCTTTTATTGTATCAAAGGCATGGGATGCGGGCGAATCTTCTGGGATCACATTTCCAAGGGCTGCATTCATGCCTCCCTGAGCTGCACCCGTGTGGGAACGTGTAGGATAAACCTTAGAGATGACTGCTACTTTGATGGTTGGGTCCATACTGGCTTCAATAGCAGTTCTTAAACCCGCACCACCTGCTCCAACAATAACCACATCGTATTTTGCCATAGAGTATGATTATACTACCAAACTACTACCCTTTGTGCTTTTACGATGAGATCTGCTATTTGTTCGTAGGACTTTAACTTTTCTTCGGGCAACTTTAGAGCTCTGTCTTGAACGTCTTCCCTACATGCAAACCAATCCTTTCTGGAAGGAAACCTCAAAACCGCATCTTGGACTAACACGACCACGTCCCCTTCCTCCACCAAATCGGAGCTAAAGTCTCCCAATTTTCTCACTATCCAAAGGGTCCTCACCATACTAACACCGTCGCTGAAGAAGCTATCATCCTTTTTATTTGCTCGGTGTTTATAAATTCCACCTCTTTTACAAAGTCCTCTTTTTTTAGTCCCCTCTCTTCCGCAGAAAGATCCTCTACAAAAAGTTTAACATTCACATATTCAAGATTTTCTATCAGTTTCTCAAAACCTGAAATTAAAAGATTTTCCCAATTACATCTGGTCAATGCATAAACGCCATCCTTAAAAAATATCATTGAGACTTCATGGTTTATACCTAAGGCTAAGCCCACACGTAAAGCTTCGTGGGACTTCCAGGAAAAAGGGTCTCCTTTTATTAAAATTGTTACTTTCATTAAGCTTGGGCTTGCGCCCTCTGCAGTATTTTAACCACAACCCACCTTTTGGTCTTTGATATGGGTCTTGTTTCCCTTATTAGAACTACATCCCCTACCTTGCATTGGTTTTCTGGGTCATGGGCATGATATTTTTTGCTTCTTATTATGTGCTTTTTATAGATTGGGTGTTGCATTTTTCTATCTACTCTCACGACCACCGTTTTATCCATCTTGTCGCTTACTACTGTACCAACAAATTCCTTTCTTTTTTCGTGCCACTTCTTTTCCGTCATGATTCACCCCTCAGCTTTTTTTGTCTGATAATGGTTAAAACCCTTGCCAACTCCTTCCTTTTCTTTCTAATCATCATCTTGTCTTTTAACCCCTCAATCTTTTTCTTAAAACGCAGATCCAAGATTTCTTTTCTTATTTCTTTTTCTTTGTTTAAAAGTTCTTTAATCGAAAGCTTTGCAAGCTCCTTAGCTTTCATCCTCTAACACCCCCGTTTTTTCTTACCAATCTGACGCTTATAGGTAGTTTAGCAGCAACCAATCTGCAGGCTTCTTCAGCAACGTCTTCTGGCACACCAGCAAATTCGTACAGGATTTTCCCAGGTCTCACAACTGCCACAAAACCCTCTGGGTCACCTTTTCCTCCACCCATACGTACTTCATTGGGTTTTCTCGTATAGGGCTTATCTGGAAACACGGTTATCCATATCTTTGCTCCTTTACGTAGACTTCTAACCAAAGCGACCCTTCCCGCTTCTATCTGTCTTTGGGTCAGCCAGCAAGCCTCTAATGCCTGTATACCGTATTCACCAAAGGATACCTTGTTTCCTCTAAAAGCTTTACCCTTCAGTGTTCCTCTCTGCTGTTTTCTAAACTTTGTTTTCTTGGGTGCAAGGAAAGACATATTAAACTACCTCCTTTTCTGTTTTCTTTAAATCCTCTTCTATTTTCTTTACTATCTCCTCTTTACCGCCCTTAAGTATGTCACCCTTGTATATCCAGACCTTTACGCCCAAAACTCCGTACTTTGTCTGAGCAACTGCATAGCCATAGTCTATATCAGCCCTCAGAGTCTGAAGGGGCATCCTTCCTACTAAAAACCACTCAGCTCTTGCCAGCTCAGCACCGCCTATCCTTCCCTTCACTTGAACTTTGACACCCTTTGCACCAGCCTTAAGTGCGTTGTCTATAGCCCTCTTCATAGCCCTTCTGTGAGAAACTCTTCTCTCTATTTGTAGGGCTATCTCTTCTGCCACCAACTGGGCATCTAGCTCAGGAGCTCTTACTTCTTCCACGTTTATGTTGTAGTTGTAACCTGGGGCTATGCTAAGCAGATCTTTTTTGAGCTGTTCTACTTCCGCACCCTTACGACCAATTATGATCCCAGGTCTTGCCACCTTTATCCTTATTCTTACCCTTTCCGCAGCTCTTTCGATTACAACCTCAGAGACACCAGCCGCATAGTATCTCTTCTTTATATATTCCTTAATCTTTATATCCTGATGTAAAAGCTTTGTGTAATCTCTCTTATCTGCATACCATTTGGAATTCCAGTCTTTTATTACTGCCACTCTAAAACCTATAGGATGCGTTTTCTGACCCATTAATCTTCCTCCTTTCTCTCCTCTAACTCTATGGTTATGTGGGATGTTCTCTTTCTTATCATTGTAGCCCTTCCGTGTGCTCTTGGCATCCACTTTTTATACATAGGCCCCTCGTCTGCCACAGCCTTTTTTATGTATAGACTGTCAAGGTCCATACCTTTTTGCTGCGCATTAGCTAAGGCGCTTTTCAAAACTCCCTCTACTATCCTTGCAGCCTTTTTGGGAATGAACTTTAGTTGATAGAGCGCATCGCCTGCTTTGGTCCCCTGTATTATTCTTAGCACCTGTCTTGCCTTTGTGGGGGATATTTTTGCATACCTTAAAACCGCTCTCATAACTTCACCTCACTTCTTTTTAGCCACCTTTGAGGATTTCTCCGGGTGGCCTTTGAATGTCCTAGTTGGGGCAAACTCACCCAACTTGTGCCCTACCATATCGGAGGTAATATAAACCGGAACAAAAGTCTTACCGTTATGAACCGCTATAGTGTGGCCCACAAATTCGGGTATTATGGTGGTGTCCCTACTGTAGGTTTTTATGACCTTTCTTTCCCCAGTTTGGTTCATTTTCCTTATCCTATACCAGAGCTTGGGATCTACCCAGGCTTTTTTGTCCACAAGTTTTCTGTACTCATCCCAAATGGCTTTGTATTTTTCGTATGCCTTTTGGAACAGCTCGGGCGTGTGTTGCACCTTTCTAACCTTTTTATAAACTCTCTGGGTTTTCTTGTAGAGTTTCAGAAAACTGTCCAAGTCTTCTATTAGTTTATTTCTCTTGTTCCAGGCACCCTTAAAACCCATTATTTAATACCCTCCTTAAGAGGTTTTCCTTTTCTGCTAACAAGGATAAATTTATCTGAATACTTTTTACCCCTTCTTGTCTTATATCCTTTGGTTTTCCAGCCCCAAGGGGACTCGGGATGCTTTCCTTTTGTTTTACCCTCTCCACCACCGTGGGGGTGATCCACTGGGTTCATAGCCGTTCCCCTTGTGTGAGGCCTCCAGCCAAGCCAGCGGTACCTTCCAGCCTTTCCGTATTTAACAAGCTCGTGCTCAGCCAGGCCAACTGCGCCAACCGTAGCCATGCATCTTTCATGAATAAGCCTGATTTCACCTGAAGGAAGCCTTACCTGAACATAATTGTCTACTTTACCTATTACTTGGGCAGAGGTTCCAGCAGACCTTGCTAACTGTCCGCCCTTTCCTGGGTTTAGCTCTATGTTGTGAATGATAGTTCCTACTGGGATGTATTTTAAAGGCAATGCGTTGCCGGGCTTTATTTCTGGCAGTTCTTTTCCAGCGGAAGCATCCTCATAGGATATAGATATCACAGTATCACCAACCTTTAATCCCTCTGGCCATATTATGTATCTTTTCTCACCGTCTGCATAGTGAAGGAGTGCTATCCGTGCGGACCTGAAGGGATCGTACTCTATGCTCGCAACCTTTGCGGGTACAAGGCTCTTGTCTCTTTTAAAGTCTATTATTCTGTATCTCTTTTTGTGGCCCCCACCTCTTGATCTGACGGTAATCTTTCCGTGAGAACGCCCCTTAGCTCTTTTGTAAAAGTAGGTTAAAGACTTCTCAGGCTCAGACTTGGTTATTTCTGCAAAGTCGTAGAGAACTGCGTGCCTTTGCCCGTTAGTTACTGGTTTTAATTTCCTTACACCCATGTTCTTACCTCACACCAGAAAGATCAATTTCTTGATATGGATCTATCGTAACTATAGCCTTTTTGTAGGATTTTGTATATCCATACCTTCTAAACTTACCAAAAACCCTCTTTTTCTTTGGCTTTACTATCATAGTATTGACTTTAAGAACCTTTACGCCAAAGAGGGTTTGGACCGCATACTTTATCTCCTGCTTTGTAGCATCCATCGCCACTTCAAAGGTGTATTTTTTGTGGTCCTCCATAAGTCTATTGCTCTTCTCTGTGATTATAGGTCTTATTAACACGTCCTCCGGCCTTTTCATGAGCCTAACCTCTCGTAGATCTTATCAAGGGCAGACTTGATTATTACCAAACTGTCTGCCCAAAGTATGTCGTAAACGTTGAGCCCTTCCACAGGAAGAACTTTCGCAGTCTGCAGGTTTCTGAAGGACTTTTCTGTAATCTGGTCCCTTTCGGGAATAATCACTAAAACTTTTTTTCCTTCCAAACCGTTAGCCCTTAGGAATTCTAAAGCTCTCTTCGTTTTGGGAACTTCTCCCATATCTATACTATCCACCAAAATTATAGCGTTTTGTTTTGCTTTTGAAGAAAGGGCCATCTTAAGCGCCAACTTCCTTACTTTCTTGGGTAAAGGATAATAGTAATCTCTGGGTTTGGGACCGTGTGCCACACCACCACCCACAAAGATGTTTGCTCCTCTGTCTCCGTGCCTTGCGTTTCCAGTTCCCTTTTGGGGATAAAGCTTTCTCCCACTGTAAGCCACTTCACCCCTGGTTTTGGTGCTGTGGGTTCCTTGCCTTCTTTTGGCAAGCTGCCACCTTACTACTTCCCACAGAATGTGTTTTTTCACCTCAAGTCCGAATATGTCCTCTCTTAGCTCACTCATGCTTCACTCCTAAGGATGTTCTCTGGAATGTGTTTTATTCTGTTTAGCTTTAACCTCTGCGATCTTCTGTTAGCTATTTTGCTCTTTTCTATAATCAGTATCCCCTTTGGGTGACCAGGTACAGAACCCTTTACGAGCATTACTCCTTTATCGGGCAGCACATCAACCACCAAAAGAGATTGCACCCTTATTTTTTCTGCGCCCCAATGTCCAGCCATTCTTTTACCCTTCCACACCCTTCCTGGATCCGTCCTTTGACCAATAGAACCCACTGCCCTGTGATATCGGTGTCCGTGAGACCTTGGAAATCCACCAAAGTCCCACCTTTTCATCGTGCCAGCAAAACCTCTACCTTTACTAATGCCCACCACGTCTACCAAATCCCCGGGCTTAAAAACATTTTCCAATTTTATTTCCTGCCCTACCTGATAGTCCTGGGGATTATCCACTCTAAACTCCTTCAACTTTCTTAGCAGAGCAACACCAGCCTTTTTCAGATGTCCTATCTCCGGCTTTGTAAGCTTTTTCTCCTTTACTTCAAAGGCACCTACCTGAACCGCACTGTAGCCATCCTTATCCATCGTGCGAATGGCAGTCACATAGTGCTTTGGAACCTTTATAACCGTAACGGGCACCGCTGTACCATCCTTGAGAAAAACCCTTGTCATACCAAGCTTTATTCCAAAAAGACCTACACTCATGCTTAGCTCCCCATCTTTAGCTCAACATCTACCCCTGCGGGCAAGTTTAGGCTCATCAGAGATTCTACTGTCTGAGGCGTGATTCGGACTATATCTAAAATCCTCTTATGCTCCCTTATTTCAAAGTGCTCTCTGGATTGATCAAACTTGTGAGGAGAGCGCAGAACAACCCACCTTCTCCTTTTTGTAGGCAAAGGAATTGGACCTTTCACTATACCACCTGTTCTTTTTACTACATCCACTATCTGCCTGACGGACTGATCCAGTAGCCTATGATCGTAAGATCTCAGTTTTATTCGTATTATGTCCTGCTCCATCCTTTACACCTCAATCAAGGATTTTTGTAACCACACCAGCACCCACAGTCCTTCCACCTTCCCTTATGGCAAACCTAAGTCCTTCCTCCATCGCTATGGGCTTTATTAGCTCAATCTCAAGCTCCACGTTGTCCCCAGGCATCACCATCTCCTGACCCTCTGGCAACTTCACCACTACCCCTGTCACGTCCGCTGTCCTAAAGTAAAACTGTGGCCTGTAATTCACAAAAAATGGACTGTGCCTCCCACCTTCTTCCTTCGTCAATACATACACCTGTGCCCTAAACCTCCTGTGCGGCGTCACACTACCTGGCTTTGCCAATACCTGCCCCCTCTCCACATCGTCTTTGCCTACACCCCTCAAAAGCACACCTATGTTGTCCCCAGGTAGTGCCTCATCAAGGACCTTCCTAAACATCTCTATGGATGTGGCTACAGTCTTCAGTGGTTCTTCTCTGAGCCCTACTACCTCCACTTCCTCACCAGGCTTTAGTACTCCACGCTCTACCCTGCCTGTTACCACCGTTCCACGTCCAGATATGCTAAATACGTCTTCTATGGGCATCAAAAATGGTTTGTCTGATTCCCTTACAGGAGTTGGTATGTATTCGTCCATGGCGTTGAGCAGTTCCACTATGGCATTGCACCACTTGTCAGGTTTCCCTGCTTCTAACTCCTGCAATGTCCCTAAGGCAGAACCCCTTATGACCGGTACCTCATCTCCAGGAAATTCGTACTTATTCAAAAGTTCCCTCACTTCAAGCTCCACAAGGTCCAAAAGCTCTGGGTCATCCACCATGTCACACTTGTTCATGAACACCACTATGTAGGGGACATTGACCTGTCTTGCCAACAGCACGTGTTCTCTTGTCTGTGGCATTGGACCGTCTGCTGCAGAAACCACAAGGATAGCTCCGTCCATTTGGGCTGCGCCTGTTATCATGTTCTTGATGTAGTCTGCGTGTCCTGGGCAATCTACGTGTGCGTAATGTCTTTTTGCGGTTTCGTATTCCACGTGTGTTATGTTTATGGTTATACCTCTTTCTCTTTCTTCTGGTGCTTTGTCTATTTCTTCGTATTTCATACACCTTGCCTTACCGCCGGGCATAACACCCGCAGCCAATGCACATGTTATGGCAGAGGTTAGAGTAGATTTGCCATGGTCTACGTGCCCTATAGTTCCTACGTTGACGTGTTCCTTCTCTCTTACAAACTTCTCCTTTGCCATTCTATCTTACCTCCTTATTTATGATTTAAGAGCTCCTGTTCTTTCTCCGATTATCTGCTCCGCTACGTGCTGCGGAACCTCTTCATAATGGGAAAATTTCATTATAAATGTTCCTCTTCCCTGTGTCAAGCTTCTTAAAGTGGTGGCGTATCCGAACATTTCCGCAAGAGGCACGTAAGCTTTCACTACAGTTATAACACCTTTGTTTTCCATACCCATTATCTTACCCCTTCTGGAGTTTAGGTCTCCTATCACATCACCCACATAATCTTCGGGAGTTTCTACCTCCACCTCCATCACAGGTTCCAGTAGAACTGGATCTGCCTTTTTCATTGCCTCCTTAAAAGCTATAGACCCAGCTATCTGAAAAGCTATGTCTGAGGAGTCTACCTCGTGATAAGACCCATCAAAGAGTCTAACCTTAACATCTACCACAGGATACCCTGCAACTACGCCACTCTGCATAGCTTCTTTAACACCTTTCTCCACAGAAGGTATAAACTCCTTTGGTATAATGCCACCTACTATGGCGTTTTCAAAGACAAAGCCTTGTCCTCTTTCTAAGGGTTCTATTTCTATGATCGCGTGTCCGTATTGACCCCTTCCACCGCTCTGCCTTATAAACTTTCCTTCTGCAGTAGCCTTTTTCCTGATGGTTTCTTTATAGGCTACCTGTGGCTTACCTACATTGACCTCCACACCGTACTCCCTCTTCATTCTGTCAACTATGATCTCCAAGTGCAATTCACCCATGCCGTGTATTAGCACTTGCCCAGTTTCTTGATCCACCGTTGCCTTAAAGGTGGGGTCCTCCTTCATAAACCTATTGAGGACTTGAGATAGTTTTTCTTGGTCCTTCTTTGTCTTGGGCTCTATTGCCATGGAAATAACTGGTTCTGGGAATTCAAGCTTTTCTAAAACTATGGGGTGTTTTTCATCAGAAAGCGTATCTCCGGTGGTTGCATCAAGCCCAACAGCGGCTACTATCTCACCCGCACTTGCTTCTTGCACGTCTTCCCTTGAGTTGGCATGCATAAGCAGAAGCCTTCCAATCCTCTCTTTCCTATCCTTTGTGGCATTGTACACGTAGGAACCGGCTGTAACCTTGCCGGAAAACACCCTAAAGTAGGTTAGCTGTCCTGCATAAGGGTCACTCATAACTTTGAACACATAGGCACAGAAGGGCTCTTCGTCCAGAGGTTTTCTCTCCTCCTCTTGGTCATTCTTTGGGTTAATTCCTTTAACGGGGGGAATGTCCAAAGGAGATGGAAGGTAATCTATTACCGCATCAAGTAGTGGTTGTACTCCTTTGTTTTTAAAAGCAGAACCGCATAGAACTGGCACAAGTTTTTTCTCTATAGTGGCTTTTCTCAATACTTTTTTGAGTTTTTCTACTTCAATCTCTTCACCTTCCAAATACTTCATCATCAACTCATCGTCCTGCTCTACTATAGCTTCCACCATTTTGGCTCTCCATTCCTGAGCCTTGCTTGTGTATTCTTCAGGTATATCTACTATCTCGTAGCGCGCACCGAGCGTTTCTTCTAGCCATATGATAGCCTTCATTTCCATAAGGTCTATCACGCCTTTAAACTGATCTTCTGCACCTACTGGTATTTGAATGGCGACGGGTTTGATGCTGAGCTTGTTTTCTATCTCCCTGAAAACCCTGTAAAAGTCTGCACCGAGCCTGTCTAATTTATTTATGAAGGCAATCCTTGGCACGCCAAATCTATCAGCCCACCTCCAGTTTGCCTCAGATTGGGGTTGCACACCCTCCACTGCGGAGAATACAAAAATAATGCCGTCCAGCACTTTCATAGAGCGCACCACTTCCACAGAAAAGTCCACGTGTCCGGGCGTGTCTATGATGTTTATTTGATGGTCTTTCCAGTAGCACGCGGTGGTAGCAGCAGTTATGGTTATACCCCTTTCCTTCTCTTGAGGCATCCAGTCCATTGTGGCGGCGCCTTCATGCACCTCACCTATCTTGTATGTTTTACCGGTGTAATACAGGATCCTTTCGGTAGTTGTGGTCTTACCCGCGTCTATGTGTGCAACTATACCTATGTTCCTTAATCTCTCTATAGGAACTAACCTTGGCATCTTCTACCTCCTTACCACCTAAAATGGGCAAAAACTTTATTAGCTTCTGCCATTTTGTGGGTTTCTTCTTTTTTCTTCAGGGCTCCACCCTTGCCTTCCAAAACGTCCAGCATTTCCGCCTTTAACCTTTCTATCATCGTATAGCTTCCTCTATGTCTGGCTCTCTCTCTTGCCGCTTCCACTAGCCACTTTAAAGCCAAACTCACCTGCCTTCTTGGAGGAACCTCTACGGGAACCTGATAGGTAGCTCCCCCTACCCTTCTTGGCCTTACTTCGTACTCGGGCTTTAAGGCATCCACTACTTTGTGCAAAAGCTCCACAGGATGCATTTTTGCTACCTTGGACGCTTCTTCCATAGCTGTGTACACTATCCACTCCGCCACGCTCTTCTTTCCACTCTCCATTACCTTGTTTATAAGTTTGTGTACTATTACGTCCCCGTATTTTGGATCTGGCGGGATCTCTCTTGGTTTAACACCGCCTTTTCTTGGCATTATTTTTTACCTCCTGCTTGCGCTTGTTGTTTTGGCCTCTTTACTCCATACTTAGACCTTGATTGTTTTCTGTTGGCAACACCTGCAGTATCCAAAGTTCCTCTTACAACCTTGTATCTCACACCGGGCAGGTCCTTTACCCTACCCCCTCTAACGAGCACTATGGAGTGCTCTTGTAAGTTATGCCCTTCTCCCGGAATGTAGGCGGTAACCTCTATGCCGTTGGATAGCCTAACCCTGGCAACCTTTCTTAAAGCAGAGTTTGGCTTCTTTGGAGTAACTGTATATACCCTAACGCAAATGCCCCTCTTTTGGGGGTTGCCCTGCAGGGCAGGAGATTTACTCTTTTTCTTCTTCCTTTCTCTTCCGTACTTTACCAGCTGATTAAAAGTCGGCATTTCTACCTCCTAAAGTAGTTAATTATACCACACCTTTTTTAACTTTCACCTCTTCCAACTCCAGCAGGCTGTACTCTCCCACACCAGTTCCAGCGGGGATAATGTTGCCTATGATAACGTTCTCCTTTATTCCCCTTAGTTCGTCTACCCTTCCTTCGCAAGCAGCATCTGTTAATACCTTGGTAGTTTCTTGGAAAGAGGCAGCAGATATCCAACTGCTAGAAGTTATGGCTGCCTTGGATATACCAACAAGAACGGGTTCAACCTTGGGGATTTTACCACCTTCTTCTTTTATTCTTTTTATCTCCTCCTTTAGTTCCTCCACATCCACCTCCTCGTTGATCAAGAATCTGCTATCTCCTGCATCCACAATCCTTCTTTTTCTGAGCATCTGCCTGATTACTATTTCAAAATGCTTATCGTTTATTTCTACTCCTTGTAGCCTGTAGACCATTTGAACTTCTTTTAGAAGAAACTTATGTAGTTCATCTACTCCTTTGATCCTAAGTATCTCATGTGGGTCTGGTATGCCATCAGTTAGTGGATCTCCAGCGGATACAGAGTCTCCATTCCTAACTTGAAGATGCTTGCCTTTTGGCACAAAGTATTCCCTTTGCAACCCTGTTTCTTTGTTATATACCACAACTTTAAATCCTTTTCCTTTTATCCTAACTTGCCCATCTATCTCTGCCACCGTGCTGTCTGTGATCTTTGTGCCTTTTTGTATAACCTGTCCATGTGTAACTAAGATGTATTCACCTTTCTTGATATCGTACTTCCTCGTTTCGCCAGTTCTCGGATTAAAAAGTATGACCTCATCCGCATCTTCGTATATTCTCACAGTTCCATCTATTTCAGATAGAATAGCTGGATTTTTAGGACGCCTTGCTTCAAAAAGCTCCTCTACCCGAGGCAGACCACCTACTATGTCCCTAACCTTTGCCATCTCTTTTGGAATTCTGGCTAACACATCTCCTGGCTCCACATAGAAATCTTTTACCACGTAGTATTTATGCTGAATTTCCGTTCCCTCTGATTCTGTGCAAGTTGGGCACAGATACCATTCCATACTTATCTTCTCTGGGGGAATACTAATGATGGAGTTTACCGGAAGGTCGTAAACCACTTCTCTTCCATCCTCAGTAACCACAACTATCCTCGGGGTATGGAGCATAGCGTCTTTTGGTCTGGTAAAGGATACTATGGTAGATGTTTTTCCTGTTAAGGGGTCTCTCTCTTCCTTCACAGTTATATCTAAGGCTATGTCTTTTAACTCCACCCTTCCGGGAGCTTCTGCTATGATGTATGTATTGAATGGGTCCCACTCTGCCAGAACAGTGTTTTCCTTTACCCACGCACCTTCTTCTACCTTGATCACAGCCGAATATGGAACGGCGTGTCTTTCTACCATCCTTCCCTCTTTATCCAGTATACCTATAGCACCATCCTTTGAAATGTTTATCTTTCTTCCATTCCTGTCGGTTATAAGCTTAATGTTGTAAAACTTTACGCTTCCTTCTGTTTCGTTTAGAAGCTCTCCTTTAGCCCTTTCTGCTATGGCCGCACCGCCTATGTGGAATGTTCTCATTGTTAACTGAGTTCCGGGCTCTCCTATGGACTGAGCGGCTATTATCCCAACCGCTTCGCCTATATCCACGAGCTTGCGTTGAGACAGATCCCAACCGTAGCACATAGCACATATACCAAACTCCGCCTCACACGTTAAAGGTGAGCGCACTTTTACCTTTTCTATACCTCTATGAACTATTTTTTCCGCAAGCTCTGGATCTATTATGGTATTTCTTTCTGCGATGATTTCTCCCGTGTATGGATCTATCACATCCTCTGCCAAAGTCCTTCCTATTATTCTGTCTCTTAGGGGCACCTTCTCCTCTCCACCTTCCACTATGGCCGTCATCTCTATACCTTTGGTAGTTCCGCAATCCTTCTGAGTGATCATGATGTCCTGGGTAACGTCTACAAGTCTTCTTGTAAGATAGCCCGCAAAGGCAGTCTTTAGAGCAGTGTCCGCAAGACCTTTTCTGGCTCCATAGGTAGAAATAAAGTACTCAAGCACAGAAAGTCCTTCTCTAAAGTTTGCGGTTATGGGGGTTTCTATAAACTCACCCGTATGCTTTGCCATAAGTCCTCTCATCGCAGCAAGCTGTCTTATCTGATCTCTGTTTCCCCTTGCACCAGAAATTGCCATCATGTATATAGGATTGAAGGTTCCAGGATAGACCTTTCCTCTTTCCTCACGGGAAGACCTTTCTATCTCATCAAACATAGCTCGGGATACCTTATCTGTTATTTCAGACCACAGATCAATTATCCGGTTGTACCTTTCCTTTGATGTTAGAATACCTTTTCTGTATAGGTCGGCTATTTCGTCTGTTTGCTGGAACGCATCTTTGAGTATTTCCCTTTTCACTGTTGGAACCTGAAGATCCTCTATACCTATGGAAATGGCCGCTTTGGTTGCCATCTTAAAGCCTAGCTCTTTAATGCTGTCAAGAAGTTGGGCTGTTATCTCCACTCCATACTTTTCGTAAACCTTGGAGATAAGCTTTGATATTCCCTTTTTATCCAAAACTTCGTTCAAGAAAGGAAAATCTTCTGGAAGTATGCTATTAAGAAGCACCCTTCCGGGAGTGGTTTCTATAACTTTTCCATCTTCCAGTCTGAGTTTTATTAGGGCGTGTATGTCCACCACACCGTTTTCTAATGCTAGCAAAACCTGCTGTCTATTGTAGAACAGCTTACCTTCACCTTTAACACCCTTCACTACTTGAGTCAAGTAGTAAAGACCAAGCACAATATCCTGGGAAGGTAGAGTTATGGGCTTTCCGTGGGCTGGTGAGAGTATGTTTTGGGTGGAAAGCATCAGTATATAAGCTTCCAGCTGGGCGTGGATACCCAAGGGCACATGAACTGCCATCTGGTCTCCGTCAAAGTCCGCATTAAATGGAGGACAGACCAACGGATGAAGCTGTATGGCTTTTCCGTCCACAAGGACAGGTTCAAAGGCTTGAATGGACATCCTGTGAAGAGTAGGAGCTCTGTTAAGCAGAACTGGATGTTGTTTTACCACCTCTTCCAAACATTCCCAAACCTCAGGGGTCTTGTTTTCTACGAGTTTTTTTGCACTTTTGATGGAAGTGGCATAGCCCTTCTCTTCCAGTCTTCTGTAGACAAAAGGTTTAAACAGCTCAAGAGCCATTATTCTGGGAAGACCGCACTGATGCATTTTGAGCTCAGGACCAACCACGATGACCGACCTTCCAGAGTAGTCTACCCTTTTCCCAAGAAGGTTTTGCCTAAACCTTCCCTGCTTACCTTTCAGATAATCTGCCAAGGATTTGAGAGCCCTTCCGTTTTGGGTTATGACCTTTCCACCTTTGCCGTTATCTATGAGGGCATTGACAACCTCCTGAAGCATCCTCTTTTCGTTTCTTATTATTATCTCGGGAGCGTCCAGCTCTATAAGCCTTTTCAGCCTGTTGTTCCTGTTTATGATCCTTCTGTACAGATCGTTAAGGTCTGAGGTGGCAAACCTACCCCCATCTAGAGCGACCAAAGGCCTAAGTTCGGGTGGAAGGACAGGCAAAACCTCAAGAACCATCCACTCTGGTTTGTTTCCACTCTTTATAAAGCTTTCCACCAGCTTTAGCACTCTAAGCTGTTTTTTGATTTTACTTTCCGAGAGTTCCTTAAGGACTGTATTCCTTATATCTTCTTCAATCTTCTCAAAGACTGGAATATCATTCCTCTTGGACCTTTGCTGCTCATAGAACTCTCGAATAGCTCTATTACCAGTTAAACAGCCTTCACAATCTTGGTTGTATATTTTCCCACTATGAACGTCCAGATACAACTCTTCGTTAAACACACCCAAAAGAGCTTGGTCTAAGGTCATACCCTCTGGAATTGATAGGTCTATTGCATAAAGCCTAAAGTTATCCGCTACAGCTTTTATCATCTTATGATAGAGCTTTTTGTACTTTACTTCCAACTCTTTGTTCATGTCCTCAAAGGAAAAGCTGTAGGGTTTAACTTCCATCCTCAGCTTTTTGGCATAAGCTTCCAAATCAAGAACTGATAGCACCTTCTTTATAGCCTCTGCTCCCATACCACCCTCGTACTTGTGCTCCAGATTACCTGCGTACTCGCTGAGATATTTATCTTCATCCATCACATGGAGCTTCACAAATACCGTATTGCCCATATCGTCCTTGATAGGTATGGTATCCTCGGCTTGTTCAAAGATTGTCCTTTCATCCTCGCTGGGATACTCTATGACCAAGTAAGATTCAAAGTAGATAACCCTTTCCACATCCCTTGAGGACAAACCCAAAAGGGTGGCAATCTTAGAGGGACTGCTCTTTAAAAACCATATGTGCACTACAGGAGCAGCAAGCTCTATGTGTCCAAACCTTTCCCTACGAACGTAAGATTTGGTAACTTCCACACCGCATCTGTCGCATATCGTTCCTTCATACCTCTTTCCTCTGTATTTACCGCAAAGGCACTCGTAATCTTTTATAGGTCCAAATATTTTTGCGCAGAAAAGACCGTCCTTTTCCGGCTTATGAGTTCTGTAATTTATGGTTTCGGGCTTTTTAACCTCCCCATAGCTCCAGCTTCTTATTTCTTCTGGGGAAGCCAGCATTAACTTTATTTTTTCAAAGGGAAGCAAACCTTTTCTCATGCTTCTTCCTCCGTCTTTTTCACTTGATCACAGGGCATATCCGCCCCGTTTTCACACCTTACGTCCAAGCCCAAGGCTTTCAGTTCTCTTACTAAAACCCTAAAGGATTCCGGTATGCCAGGAGAATACATGTATTTACCCTTAACTATGGCCTCGTAAGCTTTTGTACGTCCTTCTATGTCGTCAGACTTGACTGTTAGCATTTCTTGCAGAGTATAGGCTGCACCGTGAGCTTCTAAAGCCCAAACCTCCATCTCTCCGAGCCTTTGCCCACCAAATTGGGCCCTACCACCCAGAGGTTGCTGGGTAACCAGCGAATAGGGACCTGTGCTCCTTGCGTGGATCTTGTCATCCACCATGTGTATGAGTTTAAGCATATGCATATAACCTACAGTGACTCTCATATCAAAGGGTTCTCCCGTCCTTCCATCGTATAGCACAGTCTTCCCATCCTCCGGAAGACCAGCCATCCTAAGAAGCTCCTTTATATGCTCTTCGCTAGCACCTTCAAAAACGGGAGTGGCCATGGGTATGCCGTATTCCGCATACTCTTGAACAATCTCCTTAAATTCTTGATCGGTAAGAGAATTTAGAAAGTCTTCAATAGCCTTTGCGTTTTGACCATCGGGTGTGTCACCCACGCTGTAGATCCTTTTCAAAAACTCTGTAATTTCCTTTCTGTCCTTTATTTCTTGTATAAGCTTACCTAGTTTTTTCCCAAGCTCCTTTGCAGCCCATCCCAAGTGAGTTTCTAGTATTTGACCCACGTTCATACGAGAGGGAACACCCAGAGGGTTAAGAACTATATCCACCGGTGTGCCGTCTTCAAGGAAGGGCATATCTTCCACGGGTAAAACTACCGATATGACACCCTTGTTTCCGTGCCTACCTGCCATCTTGTCTCCAACCTTTATCTTTCTCTTCTGAGCTATGTATACCTTTACTAGGGCGATTACTCCCTGAGGTAGTTCGCTTTTCTTACCCACAGCCTCTATTTTCTCTTCGTAAATCTTACTTATCATATCCGCTTGGGACCGCGTCCTATCCCTTATTTCCTTTATCTTTTCGCAGAGCTGTTCATCTTCAAAAAGGTTCTCCGGTTTGGTAATTATGTAATTTAGAAGCACTTCAAATAGGGCGTCATTTATAACAGTACCTTTTGGATACGTCTTTTTCTTTATTGTTATTTCCTTGTCTAAAGCCTTACCCAAAACCAAGCTCTTTACTAACTTGTTCCTGCCTTCCACTATAAGCTTCTTCTTCTTCTCAAGCTCTGCTTCCAGTTGCTCTCTTTCTTGCCTTTCCACATGCTCCGCCAAATAGTTTCTTCTTTCCCCTATTTTTCTTGCAAAGATTTTTACATCCACCACCACACCTTCCACACCTGGAGGGCATCTCAGGGAAGTGTCTTTAACGTCCCTTGACTTTTCTCCGAAGATAGCCTGCAAGAGTTTTTCCTCAGGCGTTAGCTGGCTCTCACCCTTTGGAGTAACTTTTCCAACTAGAATATCCCCTGGCTTTACGTATGTTCCGATCTTCACTATACCAAACTCATCCAAGTGAGCCAATGCCCTTTCTGGCACACCTGGAATAGAGCGAGTGATCTCTTCATAACCCAGCTTGGTTTCCCTAGCTTCTACTTCCAGCTCTTCTATGTGGATGGAAGTATAAACGTCCTCTCTTACCAAACGCTCTGAGATAACGATGGCATCCTCAAAGTTGTATCCTCTCCATGGCATGAAGGCTACAAGAACATCCTTCCCTAAAGCAAGTTCTCCTTTGTATGTGGATTGGCCATCGGCTAGCACATCTCCCTTCTTTACCGATTGACCCTTAACTACTAAGGGTCTTTGATTTATGCACGTGTTCTGGTTTGTTCTTTTAAACTTCTCAAGTTCGTATATGTCTATACCTATATCCGTTGGATCGTTTAGGTCAATTTCTTCTGGATATACCCTGACGACGATCCTCTTACTATCCACTTCCTCTACCAATCCGCTCCTTTTTGCAACCACAATAGCCCCACTATCCCGCGCCACAATTCTCTCCATACCGGTACCTACTAAGGGAGCTTGGGTGAATATCAGAGGCACTGCTTGTCTCTGCATGTTTGAACCCATAAGCGCTCTGTTTGCGTCGTCGTGTTCTAAGAAGGGTATTAAAGAAGCGGATACAGAAACTACTTGCCTTGGTGTTATGTCCATGTAATTAACCTGTTCTGGACGCACTATCTGGATGTCGTTTTTGTACCTTGCATACACCCTGTCAGTTTTAAGCTTGCCATCCTCTCCATAAGGTGTGTATTGGGCTATTACAAAATTCTCTTCTTCATAAGCGGCCAAGTATTCTACATCATCCTTAACTATACCATTCTCAACCTTTCTGTATGGTGTGACTATAAAACCGTATTCGTTAAGTTGAGCGTATACTGTAAGGGATGTGACCAAACCTATGTTTTGCCCCTCTGGTGTTTCTATGGGACAGATCCTACCGTAGTGGGATGGGTGCACGTCCCTTATTTCAAATTTTGCACTTTCCCTTGTAAGACCTCCCGGACCCATAGCAGAAAGTCTTCTTTTGTGAGTTGTAGCGGAGAGCGGATTGGTGTTGTCCAAGTATTGGGAGAGTGTGCCACCTTTCAAAAAGTCGTAAATCGCACCCGTCAAGTACCTTGGCTGGAGAAGATCCTGAGGTTTGAGGTTCGGGTCATCTGGACTCACTACTGTACACCTGTCTCTGAAGTACTTTTCCATACGGGCTATACCTATCCTGCATTGGTTCTCCAAAAGCTCCCCAACCGCACGAACTCTCCTATTGCCAAGATAGGCTATATCATCCTTCTTTTGCCTTCCGTACCTGAGGTCTATAAGATACTTGACCACATTTACAAGATCCAAAGCACTTAAAAACCTCGCCTCCCCTTCTGTATAGTCTTTAACCCTTACCTCACTCTTGGTTTTGAAAAGCTCTTTAAGAAGCTCTTCTGTAGCCAATCTTTCTGTTCCATCTTCTACCACTACCAGAGGAGGCAGAGAGCTCAACTTCTCTACATCTGCAGGTTTTAATACCTTTGGTACGTTGTGCACCTTTGCATTGAGCTTTACCCTACCCACCTTGGAAAGGTCGTATCTCGTTATATCCTTAAAGTACAGTTCAAAGTGATTCCTCGCCCTGTTTATAAGATGCTCCAATTCCATCACCATAGGTTCAACAGCCCTAAGCTTTTTGTATATATCCACCAGCGCAATGTCGGATAGCTTGAATTTAGAAGGTATCCTTATCTGGCTTCTTTTGTCGGGATCTTTTGGCGAACATTCAGAAATTAAAGTTTCCACTATGATCTTACCATAGGGACTCTTTACAGTGCTTTCTTTAGAAACCGCACAGACCTCTTCTACGCGTATTCTTTCATCTTTAAGCAGTCTTTCCAAAAGATTTGTATCTTCTATGTATCTTTCTTCTATAAACTCCTCCTCAGTTCCCTTTCCTTCCACTATTCCCTTGTATTTGAGTATGGCAAACAGGTAAAAACCTTCTAAATCCTCTGTTTTGTACTCTTCTCCTGTTTCCCAATCAAACAAGGCACCATTTCTGACAAAGAACTTTTTAGTTTCTGGATAGAAAGCTTTAAGTATGCTGTAAGCAGTTTCCAAACCGAAAGCTCTAAATGCATATGAACCACTTACTTTTTTCTTGTCCACTCTGAGGGTAAGCGTATCGGCCGTGCTAGAAAGCTCAAATTCTATCCTAGAACCCTTATCTGGAATTATGCTAGCCCTGTATATCATCCGCACTATGGTTGTTTCTTTCTGCCTCTCTTCCTTTTCTTCAAAGAAAACCCCAGGAGAACGTATCAGTTGATTGACCAATACTCTCTCACTTCCGTTTATCACGAAAGATCCGTGTTCCGTCATCATAGGAATTTCTCCGAAATACACCTTCTTTGGTTCGCTAACCCTTTCACCTTTTTTCGTCTTAGTTTTTAGTCTAACTAAAACTCTTAGGGGAGCAGAATAACTAAAACCTCTTATCTTGCAATCTTCCACAGTAAACTTTTCTTTATAGACAAGCTTTGAACCGCACTTGGGGCAGTCTACTCCGTATCCCCCAAGAAAGCTTGAATCCGAGTAAGCTTTGTAGCCACACTTATTACACTCCCAATCGCCAATTTCATATCCTAAGTATTCTATGGTAATCTTTTCATCTGGGTCTTTCATGGGAAAGGACGTTCTAAACAGGTACTCCAACCCTTTCAGTTCCCTGCTGTGAGGGGCTTTTTTGAACTGTATGAAAGATTCAAAAGACTCTTTGGGAACTGTAAGAAGGTGTGGAGGATTGATTAGCTCTTCTCTTTTACCAAAGAACTTTCTTGGAAGAGCGATGTTCTTCTTCATGCCTTTACCTCTACTAAATTTTTAGGGTTAAACTTAAAAGTATGCCATAGGATGGGGGAAAAAACAAAATACCCCCTTTACAGGTAGGGGGTACTAGCTTGCAAAAAAGCTTACTCTTACAAATAATCACTTTATCTCTACTTCTGCCCCTGCTTCCTGAAGCTTTTTGGCTATTTTTTCCGCTTCCTCCTTTGGAATTGCCTCCTTTACAGGTTTGGGAGCACCATCTACCAAGTCCTTTGCCTCTTTTAGACCCAAACCAGTTATCTCCCTCACGACCTTTATTACGTTTATCTTATTAGCACCAGGATTTTTGAGAATTACGGTAAATTCTGTCTTCTCTTCTGCTGCTGGAGCTGGACCTGCAGTAGCTCCTGCTGCCACTGGCGCAGCTGCCACCATAGCAGCTGCAGAAACGCCGAACTTCTCCTCCAGTTTTTTGACCAGCTCGGCAACTTCCAAAACTGTCATGTTGCCTATGGCCTCTACTATCTCTTCAATGCTAATAGTCGGCATGTTTATACCTCCTTATTGGGATTTTTTCTCTTCTATTGCTTTTAAAGTAAGAACTAACTTCTGGGGAATGCTCTTGAGTGCCATTATAAAGTTCATCAGAGGTGCTTGCAGTGTGCCCATAAGTTTGGATATGAGCACCTCCCTTGGGGGTAATTCCGCAAGAGCCTGTATATCCTGTGGTTTCAGAAACTTTCCGGACATAAACCCACCCTTTATGCTCGCTATGGGGTTTTCTTTGTTTAATTCCTTGGAAACCTCAAAGACCTTCTTTGCAACAACCACAGGATCACCATAAGCAAAAACCAAAGCGGTGGGACCTACTAACACCTCCCTGTGGTCCGCCACAGGAGTTTGCATAAATGCTCTGTAAAACAGTGTGTTTTTTCCTACCAAAAGCTCTGCGTTCATGCTTTTGAGCTCAGCTCTAAGTTTAGTAAGAGGCGAGGCATCTATGCCCGAATAGTTGAAGAATATTACCAGATTAGACCTACCTATCCTATCTTTGTAACCATCCACCAATTCTGCTTTTAATACCCACGCCTTTCTCATGCAACCGCCTCCTGCAACTTTCTAAGCGTTGTGCTTATGTCCACTTTCACACCTGGAGACATGGTCCCAGAAAGAGTTATACTTCTAATGTACTGGCCCTTGGCACCAGCAGGCTTTGCCTTTACAACCGCATCAATAGCAGCGTAAATATTTTCAATTAACTTTGCATCCTCAAAAGAAACCTTACCGACTGGCATGTGCACGTTGCCAGTTTTGTCTACCTTAAACTCCACTCTACCTTTTTTAGCCTCCTCTATAGCTTGTTTTACGTTTGTAGTAACGGTGCCAGTTTTCGGGTTTGGCATAAGACCCCTTGGTCCCAGTATTTTACCCAACTTTGCCACTTTGGGCATAATATCGGGAGTGGCTATGACAACATCGTAATCCACCCACTCTTCCTTTATTATCTTGTTTATCAGATCCTCTCCACCTACATAGTCTGCACCGGCTTCCTTTGCAAGTCTTTGCGTTTCACCTTCTGCCAAAACCAAAACTTTAAGCTCTCTACCTAAGCCGTTGGGAAGCACAACCGAGCCTCTTACCATCTGGTCTGCATACTTTGGATCTACTCCAAGCTTCATAGCAAGCTCAACAGTCTGGTCAAACTTTGGACCGCACTCAGCCTGCATCTTTTTCAACAATCCTACAGCCTCTTCTACAGAATAAAGCCTGTTTTTGTCGTATAGCTGAATACATTTGGCGTACCTTTTACCCCTCTTCATTACTCACTCCTTCCAACCTTCTATTTCTATACCCATGCTTTTTGCAGTGCCGGCTATGGTTCTCATGGCAGCATTCAAGTCGTTGGTGTTCATATCCTTCAGTTTGATTTTGGCAATCTCTTTTAGCTGATCCACTGTTATTTTACCTACCTTTTGCCTCTTTGGATCGCCAGAACCACTTTGGACTTTGGCTGCTTTCTTCAGCAAGTAGGATGCAGGGGGAGTTTTCATTACAAAGGTAAAGCTTCTGTCTTGATAGATGGTTATAACAACTGGCACCACGGTGCCTGGTTCAAATTCCTTGCTTGCTGCGTTGAACTGTTTGACAAATTCCATTATATTTACTCCGTGCTGACCGAGTGCTGGACCAACTGGTGGTGCAGGGGTAGCTTGCTGTGCAGGAAGCATAAGCTCCACTGTGGCAGTCACTTTCTTAGCCATTATTAGCCTCCATGAAGAATAAAAAATTATAACATATTTTCAAAGTTTTTCAACCTGAGAGAAGTCCAGCTCCACTGGAGTTAACCTTCCAAATATGCTTATTAACACAGTTATTTTTTCTCTCTCTGGATGCACCTCTTCTACAGTGCCAGTAAAATTCATAAAGGGTCCCTCTATAACCCTTACTTGATCTCCTTTTTCAAACAGGACTTTAACAGGCTTTACACCCTTCTTGACAAAGGCTATTATTCTTTCCACTTCCTTTTCGTCAAGAGAAGCTACTTTTCCACCCACCAAGACTGGTTTATACACGTGAGGTGTCTTTTCTATAGCCCTCAAGAGAGCATCATCTATATCAGCTTTCATAAGTAAATATCCGGGGAACATCTTAGATTCCAGAATAATTTTTGCTTCTGTTTTGTTTTCTTTGCAGACTATCTTCTGCCCTGGTTTTGAAATGGGGGGCGCTTCTACGCATAGGTCTCCCTCCACACTTTCCAAAACCCTAACCTCTCCGTTCTCTATCCTAAAGGTGGTCACACCCTTTTTCCCCAATACGCTGATGTCCCTGTTGTTTCCCCGCAAAGACAACCTATACTTTTCCTTTCCCATAGTCTTTATGACTACCTTTTCCTCTGCAGGAACGACTACTTCTTGAACCTTTTCAGAGAGACCTTCCAACTCAAGAACCTTTAGAAAATTTTCCTTAGCTGTTGCTTCTTTACCCGCTTCTACCTGTAAAGCATACCACTTAAACTCACCCATTACCTACCTCTCAATGAAAGCAAAAAATTGACCATATTTACAAAGGCTATATCTAAAATCCAAAGATAGAAGCCAATTATAAGGGAAAATATTATAACACTGATTGTGGCCTTAAAGGCCAAACTTCTGCTAGGCCAAGAAACCCTATTTAGCTCCTGCCTTACGCTCTTTAGGAAGTTTTTAATCTTTTCCATTCTTTTCTCCATGCGGGGCACGGAGGACTCGAACCCCCAACCGCGGGATTTGGAGTCCCGCGCTCTGCCAATTGAGCTAGTGCCCCTATTTTACCTCTCTGTGTATAGTGTGCTTTTTACACCACTTGCAGTACTTTCTTAGCTCCATCCTCTGGGGCTTTTTCTGCTTGTTTTTAGTGGTGGAGTAGTTCCTCCTCTTGCACTCCGTGCACGCCAAAACTATTATTTCTCTTACCGCAGCCATCCTTTACACCTCAATCAAGGATTTTTGTAACCACACCAGCACCCACAGTCCTTCCACCTTCCCTTATGGCAAACCTAAGTCCTTCCTCCATCGCTATGGGCTTTATTAGCTCAATCTCAAGCTCCACGTTGTCCCCAGGCATCACCATCTCCTGACCCTCTGGCAACTTCACCACTACCCCTGTCACGTCCGCTGTCCTAAAGTAAAACTGTGGCCTGTAATTCACAAAAAATGGACTGTGCCTCCCACCTTCTTCCTTCGTCAATACATACACCTGTGCCCTAAACCTCCTGTGCGGCGTCACACTACCTGGCTTTGCCAATACCTGCCCCCTCTCCACATCGTCTTTGCCTACACCCCTCAAAAGCACACCTATGTTGTCCCCAGGTAGTGCCTCATCAAGGACCTTCCTAAACATCTCTATGGATGTGGCTACAGTCTTCAGTGGTTCTTCTCTGAGCCCTACTACCTCCACTTCCTCACCAGGCTTTAGTACTCCACGCTCTACCCTGCCTGTTACCACCGTTCCACGTCCAGATATGCTAAATACGTCTTCTATGGGCATCAAAAATGGTTTGTCTGATTCCCTTACAGGAGTTGGTATGTATTCGTCCATGGCGTTGAGCAGTTCCACTATGGCATTGCACCACTTGTCAGGTTTCCCTGCTTCTAACTCCTGCAATGTCCCTAAGGCAGAACCCCTTATGACCGGTACCTCATCTCCAGGAAATTCGTACTTATTCAAAAGTTCCCTCACTTCAAGCTCCACAAGGTCCAAAAGCTCTGGGTCATCCACCATGTCACACTTGTTCATGAACACCACTATGTAGGGGACATTGACCTGTCTTGCCAACAGCACGTGTTCTCTTGTCTGTGGCATTGGACCGTCTGCTGCAGAAACCACAAGGATAGCTCCGTCCATTTGGGCTGCGCCTGTTATCATGTTCTTGATGTAGTCTGCGTGTCCTGGGCAATCTACGTGTGCGTAATGTCTTTTTGCGGTTTCGTATTCCACGTGTGTTATGTTTATGGTTATACCTCTTTCTCTTTCTTCTGGTGCTTTGTCTATTTCTTCGTATTTCATACACCTTGCCTTACCGCCGGGCATAACACCCGCAGCCAATGCACATGTTATGGCAGAGGTTAGAGTAGATTTGCCATGGTCTACGTGCCCTATAGTTCCTACGTTGACGTGTTCCTTCTCTCTTACAAACTTCTCCTTTGCCATACCTTGCTACCTCCTGTATTTAAGCCCAGGACCGGACTTGAACCGGCGACCTCACCCTTACCAAGGGTGTGCTCTGCCCACTGAGCTACCTGGGCTATGTCTTTAAAGCGGGCGACGGGACTCGAACCCGCGACCTGCTGCTTGGAAGGCAGCTGCTCTACCACTGAGCTACGCCCGCTAAAGTGGAGGGGGCAGGATTCGAACCTGCGCAGGGCGGAGCCCGGGGGATTTACAGTCCCCTGCCTTTGACCACTCGGCCACCCCTCCTAAAGCTGGCGGTGGGACTTGAACCCACGACCGCGGGATTACAAATCCCGCGCTCTGCCCACTGAGCTACGCCAGCTGAAAATTATATCATAAATCATAACATAAAAATTTTCAAGACGAGGCTGTTTCAAATGCTTCCCACTACCCTTTTATGCCTTGTATAAAGTTGGCCTTCATCAAGTTCAGATTTTAGCCTTCATACATTTGATAGTCAATATAACTGTGTTTTTGAAACAGGCTTTTTCAAGACTGACTAACTCTCCTGTTATATAATCTTCATGAGGAGGTGTTTGATGAAAAAGTTGATACTTGTGTCCGTGCTTTTAAGCAGCTTGTCCTTTGCCCAGCAGAAATTCGCATGCATAGACCCTAATAGGATACTTCAAGAATCCCAGACTGCTAAAAAAGCGCAAGAAGGACTAAGGAATAAATTTCAATTCTATCAAAATCAGTTAGATGAGATGGGGAAAAAATTAGAGGAGCTGAAAAAACAGATAGAAAGTAAAGCCATAAGTCAGAAGATGAGGGAAGAAAAAATAAAAGAATATCAGAAGCTGGAAGCAGAAGCCATAGAATTACAGCAAAAAGCACAAAAGGAGCTTAATGAGCTGAGAATAAAAACAGAAGATGAACTTACAAAAAAAATAAAAGAAATATCCGAGGATATTTCAAAGAAAGCTAATTTTACTGGAGTTTTGGACTGTAGCGTGTTTGTTTATAGGTCTGCGGAAATAGACATAACGGATGAGGTTATAAAAAGGTTGGATGCAAAATGAGTCTAAACAGGGAGCTTTTGGATATACTCGCCTGTCCAAGGTGTAAGGGTGATCTCAAATACGATGAAAAGTTGGAAGTTTTGATTTGTCAAGCCTGCGGTCTATTTTACGAAATAATTGAAGGCATACCTATACTAACTCCCGACTCTGCAAAACCTCTTTCAGAGCTTGAAAAAGTTCATCCTCAGAAAGCACAACCTTAACCCCGCTGGGCTTCACCCTTTCACCGAAGTGTATATAATCAACAGGTTTTTTATATATCTTCTTGTAGTTTTCTACCATCTGATAGTCTGCAAGGCTATCTCCGATATAGATCGCGCTGTCCAATCGCATACCCTCAATACAAAAATGAAGAGCATAGGGATTTGGCTTTCTCAGATTGGGATCTTCTATAGTATCATCATCCACTACAAAGTCAAAAAATTCCCAAAGCCCAAACCTGTCAAAGGCACTTTTTAAGTCCTCCTTTGGTCTTCCCGTAAGTATGCCAAGAGGGATGTTATATTGTTTTAATTTTCTAAAAAACTCTCTGCTCAAGATTAGTCTTTCCAAGTTTTTAAGTTTTTCGTATTCCTTGTTAAATTCTTTTATGATTTCTTCTAAGGAAGCGTATTTATTGAAGGTTTTTATGACTTCCAAAGTAGCCAAATAGTCGTTGTTTATACCATTTTTGAATTTTATTTCTCTAACCTTTTCTATGTCTAAGCTAATCCCTATGAATTTTTCTGCAGTATTTTTTATAGCGTAATGGTAAGAAAGACTCACATCTATTATCACACCATCCACGTCAAAGATTAACCCTTTCCTCATCCTCGGTTTTGCCGTCCCATTTTTCCTCAGTCTATCTTATCCGATGTTAGCCCTTATCTCCGAACTGTAGATGTTAAATTATAATGCGAAGCGGCAGGTTAAGATGCCATAGTATTACTGGGCAAAGCTTTGGAAAGTAAAAACTTTGCGAACTTATTTGCTAAAAAGGTTGTTTTACTGTCCTCCGGGAAAACTATGTAATACCATCTCCTTGCATTAAATCCTCTTATTTTTACCTCAACTATGTTGCCTTCCTGTAAATCTTTCTCTAATATCCCCCTTGAAAGAAAACTACATCCGTGACCATTCTTGACCATACTGAGAATAGACCTTCCGCAGTTTATCTCAATCTTTATTTTCAATCTTTCAAAAATTACTCCCAATCTTTCCAACTCCTCCTTTACCACCCTTCTGGTACCCGAACTGACTTCTCTAAATATCAATTCAGCTGAGTATAAATCTTCTGGGTTTATTTCTCCTAACTCAGCGAATGGATGCGAAGGATGGGTAAAGAATACAATCTCATCGTAGAACCAACGAACGGCTCTAAATTTTTCAGATGGTTCTCTCTCAATCAGTCCAATGTTTAAAACACCAGAAGAAAGCCCTTCCTCTATCTGTTGAGAATTTTCCACAAAAGCCTTTATGGATATACCTGGCATCTGAGAGTGGAACTCAACCAACAGCTCTGGGACCTTGTATTCACTCAGCGTGGTGCTTATCCCAACAAACAGGGTGTCCTTAAAATCCTTCTTTATCTTTGCCATTTCCTCCATAAGGCTTTCATAATCTTTTAAAAGGGACTTTGCCAAAGCGTAAATACGCTTTCCTTCCTCTGTTAAAACTATTCGTCCACTCTGTCTCTGAAATAGTTTGGCACCAACCATTTTTTCCAAAGCCTTTATTTGCTGTGTAACGGCAGGCTGTGTAATGTACAAAATTTCAGAGGCTTTTGAAAAACTACCTAAATCGGCAACTGCCACAAAGGTCTTTAACTTTGTGATGTCAATCATTAGTTTTAATATAATACAAAATTATGTTGAGTTAAGTATGACTTATTTTAAGAAACTCTTTGACCAATCTTTCTATGTTATCTCTAATGCTTCTCAATTTAGCTAAATCTGATTGATCCTTCACCTCTTCTAAGACCCAGTGTTCCCTTCTTTTGTGGTTTATGTAATAGGGGCATCTATCCCGTGCTTCTGGAGACAAAGTTATAAGTATGTCTATCCTATCGTATGGTAGAGATTCACATCCGACTGGGTGGATACCCTCTACAGGATAGCCCTTCTCGGTCAGTACCTTTATTACATTTTCTGGTAAGTTTTTTTCTGGTTCAATTCCTGCAGAGTAAACTTCTACGTTCAACAGTAGCATCTTGGCTAATTTTGTAAATATGGATTTTGCCATCGCAGCCCTTACTTTTCCTCTTGTAGATACAAAGCATACCTTCATTGTTATAATTTTAAAGTTATGTTGGAGTTGTTAACTGAAAAGTTTAGTAAAGCTCTTTCAAAACTAGAAAAAAACAAAAAATTAAGCGAAAAACAGATAAATGACTTTTTGAGGGAAATAAGGACGGCGCTTTTGGAAGGCGATGCAGATTATGAAGTGGTAAAAGCTTTTTTGAAAAGGGTCAGGGAAGAGGCTCTGAAAGAGGATTTAAGCAAAAAACTCTCACCTTATGAACATTTGCTGATGACGGTTTACGAGGAGTTAGTAAAAATATTGGGTGGGAGTAAAGCAGACCTAAAAAAGGGAGTAGTTTTGTTTGTTGGACTTCAGGGTACGGGCAAAACTACCACCATAGGAAAGTTAGCCAAGTATTTAAAGGAACAAGGAAACAAAGTGGCGGTGTCTTCTACGGACGTGAGAAGACCAGCGGCTATGCTACAGCTTCAAAGATTAGCAGAGAAAATAGATGTCCCATACTATAAATTTGAAGAAGGATTGAGCGCCATTGAGATAGCTAAGCTTGCTTCCTCTAAAGCAAAATCTGAAAGAGTGGATTACTTACTCTTGGATACCGCTGGAAGATTACATATAGACGACGAGCTTATGGAAGAGCTGAAATCCATAAAGGAAGTTATCTCTCCTTCCGAGGTTCTTTATGTGGCAGATGCAATGCAAGGGCAAGAAGCTTTGAGGGTAGCAAAGGTATTTCACGAAAAAGTGGGGCTCACCGGGGCAATCCTTACAAAGATGGACGGAGATGCCCGTGGCGGTGTAGCCTTTTCTATAAGGGAAGCTTTGGGCATTTCCATAAAGTTTGTAGGAACAGGAGAAAAGCTTGAGGACATAGAACCTTTCTATCCAGATAGAGTTGCTCAGAGAATATTGGGCCTTGGAGATGTGCAAAGTCTTTTGGAAAAAGCTCAAAAAGCCATACCAGAAGACGAAGCACAAGTTATGGCTACAAAGGTTTTAACCGGAGAGTTTGATTTGGAAGACATGCTAAAGCAATTTGAGTTTATAGAAAAGATGGGACCCATAGACAAGTTGCTAAGCATGGTGCCCGGATTGTCTGCTTATGTAAAGTATATTAAAATAGACGAAAAGTTAATAAAGAAAAAGAAGGCAATTATCCAGTCTATGACTAAAGAAGAAAGAAGAAATCCCAAGATAATAAACATGAGCAGAAAAATCAGAATAGCAAAGGGGAGCGGCACGTCAATATCTGATGTGAATAAACTACTTAAAGAGTATGAACAAATGAAAAAATTTATAAGAAGTATGAAAAATGCTAAAGGTCCTCTTGGTATTCCAAGACCACCTTTTAGGTTTTAAGCATATTCTAAAAAACTTACATTAGGAAACTTTTAAAACTTGCGGGCTTTGGTGTGGCTTACGCTACCCTTCACAAAGGCTTTTCTTTTGCAGGTGCTGAAAGACCTGTGGAAACGCCTCTCTTTGCCCTCAGAGGAGATGGTTTTGTGGTAGCTATCGATACTAAATAGCAAGAATATCCACTGGTGGGAAAGGTGGGACACTGGGTTCAATTAGTAAAAACGGTAAATTTCTTTTTGTGGCAAACAACGCACCAGACCAAAGGACTGTAAGCGTGATAGATACTGTAAATCTAAGGAAGGTTAAAGATATTGAAACTGGTTCAAGGCCTAAGCATCCTGTAATTTCTCCTAATGGGAGGCTCCTTAGAGTCCACAGACCCTGCACGCATAGAAGGACATCACGGAAACTTTACCAAAACGGAGAACTTGTGAAGGTGATAAACTCTAGGGCGTATACCGGGTAAAGGAAGTAGTCAATTGCCTTGAGAGTCCATTGCCCCTTGGTTTAAACTACAGCTTTGGTTATATAACATATGCTTTCCGTTGGAGGAGTTTGACGCAAGGGAAGGTATTGCATACATTGAAGGTATAGCTATGGATGAGCTGGATGTGGCGGAAAGGTTAAGGTTTAGAAACCATAGCGAAGTGGATGATTTGCTCAAGGTGTGTATAAACTCCGAAAAAGACAGAATTTTGTTTTGGAAGGTGCCAAGTGGAGTGGTTAGCTATATACTCAGCAAACTTCCAAAATACAAGAAGGTTTATCATCTGAGCAATCATTACTTACTTCCGAATGCTTACCTTTCAATAAGGTTAGACACTCCAGAGAAGGAAAATTTTATTTTATCCTACTATAATAATACGAAGATATGAAACTCTTAACGCACTTTATCTTGATCCTTCTTCTCTTAGTTCTGGATTTCAAGGCTTCAGAGCATCATCACGAAGACCATCAATATCATCACGACTGTGAGCTCTGTATAGTCCAACACCAACAACAGTACACGAGCGATGTAAATTTAGAATTAATTTTCAATTTCCCCACACTTTCCTTAGATAACCCAAAAGCACCGCAAGTTTTGCCCTCGTCCTCATACAAAAAGCACACACTAACCAGAGCACCACCAACAGAATAAGTCCTCCTAACCACACCACTTTTTAAACACAAAAAACTTCAGGAGGTGAAAGGATGAAGGTTTTGTATATATTTAGCACGCCCAACAGTGCTTCTTACATTTTGGGAAGGATGATCCTTCCCCAACTTGAACACGATGCCCACCCAGTTGAGGTGGTGGGTATGTTCTTCTTTCAGGATAACACTTACGTGCTCGTTAGGGGTAACCCGATAGGAGAAAGGCTTTCTAAGCTTTTGAAGGACGGAAAGGTTGGTTTTTTGATGGGTTGCGACCAGTGTTGTTATGAGAGAAACATAGCGGACAAGCTTGTGGAAGGTGCCACTCTTGGGTGCTTTCCTATGCTTTACGGTAAAGCCCAGCAATTGGGCGCAGAGCAAGTAATAACACTTTAAAGGGAGGTAGTGTCATGAAGAAATTAGCTCTTTCTCTTGCTATATTTAGCTTTTCCTTTGCTCAGGAAAGCTTAGAAGACTTAAAGCGCCAGCTTGAAGAACAAAGAAGGCTCATAAGAGAGCTGGAGAAGAAAATTGAAGCCCTTGAGAAGGTTCAGAAGGTTGAAGCAAGACAAGAAGAGAAAAAGGAAGAAAAGCCAACGCCAGCGGACAGAACCCTTCAACTTAGAAGCAAGTATGAAGAAAGGCTAAAAGCCTTTCAAATCTCTCCCTTCAGACAAACTGCCTTTTTGCCAGACATCTCCTTGATAGTGGATACATCCGTTGTGGGAAGGAACAGAAAAGACAAAGAACTTAAAGAGCTTAAAATTCCAGGCCTGTATCACAAGCACGAACATGACAAACATGGACACGGCGCACCAAACGAAAAAAGAGGCTTTAACCTAAACTATGCAGAGCTTTTCTTTTACTCACCTGTGGATCCATACTTTGACCTTTACGCCACCATTCCTTTCTCCGAGCACGGCGCGGAAGTGGAAGAGGCTTATGCGGTAACAAGGGGCCTTCCCGGTGGTTTTCAACTAAAAGTAGGTAAATTTAGAAGCTCCTTTGGAAGGCTGAACTCTCAGCACCCACACGCCTGGGACTTTGCAACCCAGCCCTTAGTCTATAAAGTCTTCTTTGGAGATGACGGACTTACAGAAAAAGGTATTCAGCTAAACTGGCTTGCTCCTACACCTTTCTACCTACTGTTTGGTGCGGAAGTCCTTCAAGGAGAGAACGAGCAAAGCTTTGGAACAGAAGGGTTTAGAATAGGTTCAGTAGAAGTCCCAGAGACAAGGAAACCAAACTTATACGTAGGTTTTGTAAAAACGTCCTTTGACGTAGGAAATCTTTCAGTTCTAACTGGACTATCTTACGGCGCTGGACACACCAGAATACATCACACACACGATAACAAAGAGCATGCCTTTGCGGGAAAGACCAAGCTCTATGGCTTTGACCTTACCGCAAGGTATAACATAGACTCTACGAGGTATGTGTCCTTCCAAGGGGAGTATATCTATAGAGATAGCGAAGGTAAATATTTTGAATACGACGGCAACATGTTAACCACTGAAGAAACTAAAAAGAAACAAGGAGGCTTCTATTCCCAACTTGTTTTTAGATTTGACAAAAGGTGGAGAGCGGGTGTTCAATACAACCTCATAAACAAGAACGACGTCAAAAAGGATGGAGTTAAGCGGGATCTGCCAAAGAACCTCCCAGCTTACTATGCCATGCTTGAGTATAGTCCTACGGAGTTTTCCCGCATAAGGCTTCAGGTAGGGCAAAACAGGGCATTCTATGAGAAGAATAGCAGGAAAACGGTAAATGAAGTGATCCTCCAGTTTAACTTTGCCATAGGAGCTCACGGAGCCCATCCCTTCTAATAAGTTTGCCCCCTCTGGGGGCTTTTTATGACCATAGGCGGAGATGCGAAGGATGAAGGTTTTTATGTTTATACTACTCATCATTAGCTTTAGCTTTGCCCAGCTGAAGGTGGTAGCCACTTACCCTTGGATAGGAGAGCTGGTAAAGGAGATAGGAAAAGATAAGGTAAAGATTCACGTTATCGCAAAAGGCACCGATGACCCTCACTTTGTTGTTCCAAAGCCTTCCCACATTGCTAAAATGAGAGATGCAAACCTTTTGATCATCCAAGGTGCAAGCATAGAAATAGGCTTTCTTCCTCCTCTTCTTCAGCAATCCAACAATCCCAGAATTCAACCTGGTAGAGAGGGCTTTTTGGACCTTTCCCAGTTTGTGGAACTTATAGAGAAACCTCAGAGGGTTTCCAGGGAGATGGGAGACGTGCATCCAGAAGGAAATCCTCATTACAATTTGGACCCACACAACATACCCATTCTGGCAAGAGTTGTCGCAGAAAGAATGTGTCAGCTGGATAGCCCAAACTGCTCTTACTACAAAGCTAACCTTGAGGACTTTGTGGGAAGATGGAACGCAAAGTTAAAGGAGTGGGACAGAGAATTCTCAAAGCTAAGGGGAACTAAAGTTATAAGCTATCACAAGCTGTATGACTATTTCTTAAACAGATACAGGATAGTTTTGGTGGGAACTTTGGAACCGCTTCCGGGCATTCCTTCAACTGCCAAGCACATAGAAGACCTTACCGCCCAAGCCCAAGGAGTAAAGTTTATCCTTCAGGATGTCTATCACGAAAAAAGGACTGCAGAATACGTGGCAAAAAGGCTAAATGCCAAAGTACTAATTTTACCCCACGACGTGGGTGCGGTGCCAGAAGCTAAGGACTTATTTTCCTTGTTTGATGAGATCCTCAAAAGGTTCAACCAATGATAGACATACTCTTAAACGCCCTATTGCTTTCCTTCATACTTTTGGGTATTCACGCCTACTTTGGGCTTGAGATAGTAAGAAGGGGGATAATATTCACAGACATTGCCATAGCCCAATTTTCTGCGGTGGGGCTTGCCCTCTCCCTTTTTTTCTTTGACAGACCCTCCTACTTTCTTTCTTTATCCTTTGCACTGCTGTCAAGTATTCTTATCGCTTTGTCCCAAAGGTTTAAAGAGTATTCAGAAGCTTTTATAGGCTTGATGTATGCTTTGGGCTTTTCTTTGGTGGTGCTTTTGCTTTCCAAATCCCCCCACGGTATAGAAGAGCTACTAAAGCTTACCGCAAGAGACATTCTTTTTGTCCTTAGAGAAGAGATAGTAAAAACAAGCTTTTTGTATGCGTTCATCGGGTTTTTGCTCTACATAAGGGAAAAGTTTTTAAAAGGGTCTTTAAAGGATTTTGCTTTTTTTGCCCTGTTTGCTTTAACCGTAACAAGCTCGGTAAATTTGGTGGGAGTGTTTGTAGTCTTTTCTATACTGGTTGCTCCTGCTCTAACTGCCAAACTCTTAGGAAAGGGTCTTGCGTTTGCTTGGATATACGGCTCTGCGGTTAATACCTTAGCTATAGTTCTGTCTTTTCTTTTTGACCTTCCCACTGGCTTTAGCGTGGTGTTCTTTAACTCTTTCTTGAGTGTGCTGGTTTTCTTAGTTCGTTTGTTAAGTCGGAAAACTTCATAAAGCCTCTATAAGCACAGCTTTACTTTCTAAGCACTCTATCAGACTTTCCAAGTCTTCCCTTTTCACAAAATAAACTCTCCCACCTATTGGTTTTCCCAATTCTTTAAGTGGATTTATTCTGATGTAGCCTAAACTGCTTGCCACATAGCCTGTAGTGTAGTCTTCGTCGTCGCTCCAGCAAAGCTCTGCCAAAACACCACAGTGAATGTTCTTTGTAGCCAATGCCAAAGCATCCATAAGCCTGTTTAAATACTTTCTTTTTATCCCCCTCTTTAAAAGGGCTTGCTTTATAACTTTTCTGTCCTTCCAATCAACCCTTACTGTTCTTATGCCCCTTTCCTTGTCTGGTTCCAATCTTTCCCCTGTTTGCACGTCCATAAGCGCTGCGCCCCTCATGTTACCGCCCCTTGGATTTGGTCCCTTGTCCAAAAGCTCTAAAGCCTTCTGTCCAAGCTCCCGCTTTATACCTAACTCTTCCAATTTTTTCAACGCAAAGGCTCTTGCTTCCTCAACAGATTTAAAGTCATGGCTGTATATGGTTAAAGCCTTTGGGATCAAATACACCTTTTCCACTTTTTCCACAGTAATTACCAACCTGTCGTAAACCTTTGGCCTTTTGAGAAGCTCTTGGACCACCTTATTTAAAGATTCCTCATCTATCAACCTCTCCGCTCCCGAGATGTGCAGACCTTTTAGCTCAGCTCTCATACGCACGCTGATCATTTTTTGGAATACCTTCCAAACAAACCAAAGATGTATCCTAACCCAAAGCCTAATATGAAAGTACCTACCACCAAAAAACCAAGGGGCACGGGTGGTATGCGATAATACACACCGTTAAACTCAGGAGTAAGAACAAACTCCACTGGAGAAAGATTTAGATATACCAAGTAGCTAAAGCCTAAGAGCAAAGCTATGAAGAAGATAAAGTATATTAAAAACTTCATAGCAGACCCTCCTCTCTTTTTGCATTTTCTATCTGAACAAACACCTGTTCTTTGGAAGTGCCTCCGTAGGTTTTTCTCCTGTCTGCGCAAACTCTTGGATCCAAAAGTTTCAAAGCGCTTTCATCAAAGAGCTCAGAAAACTCCTTTAGCTCTTCCAAGCTAACTTCCTCAAGCCTTTTGCCTTTTTCCAAAAGGTAGCCTACCAAAGAACCCACTACTTTATGCGCCTGTCTGAAAGGTAATCCCTTTAGCACAAGGTAGTTTGCCAAATCTGTGGCTAAGGTAAAACTACCAGCACAGGAAAACGTTCTTTCTTCGTTTATCTGCAAACCTTTTAGCAAAAGAGCCATAACCTCCAAAGAGCTTTTTAGAGTATCTATGCTATCAAAAAGGGGTTCTTTGTCCTCCTGTAGGTCCCTGTTGTATGCGTATGGAAGTCCCTTTAGGGTAGTTAAAAGACTTATTAAATTCCCATAGAGCCTTCCTGTCTTTCCTCTTATTAGCTCCAACACATCGGGGTTTTTCTTTTGGGGCATTATGGAACTGCCCGTGCAAAACCTGTCCGGCAAAGACACAAAGCCAAATTCTTCCGATGACCAGATTATCAGATCCTCTGAAAGCCTTGAAAGATGCATACCGCAAACCGCACAAGCGTAAAGCACATCAAGGATAAAATCCCTTTCTGCGGTGGCATAAAGAGAGTTTCTGATAACAGACCTAAAGCCAAGCTCCTTTGCGATGTAAAACCTATCTATGGGGAAATCCACACCAGCGGATGCACCACTGCCAAGGGGGAGGCTATCCAAAAGTCTGTAGGCATTTGCAAACCTAATGCTGTCAGTCAAAAGGGCCTCCCTGTGGGCAAGGAAGTAGTGGGCAAGCCTTATAGGCTGAGCCCTCTGAAGGTGTGTATAAGAAGGGATTAAAACATCCACCGTTTTTTCAGCAAGCTCTACCAAAGCTATTCTTAGCTTCTTTAACTCTTTTTGTAATTTTTCTATCTCCTCTTTTAGAAAGAGCCTTTCGTCTGTTGCCACCTGATCGTTGCGAGACCTGGCAGTATGCACCTTCCCACCCACCTCTCCTACCTTTTCCGTTAAAGCCCTCTCTATGTTCATATGCACATCCTCTAACTCTTCCAAAAACTCCATCTTTCCACTTTCCACATCCTCCTTTAGTTTTAGCAATCCAGATACTAATAGCTCTTCTTCTTCCTTTGTGATTACTCCAGCTTGGCTCAGTGCCTTTACGTGGGCAATGCTTTGCCTTATGTCCTGAAGGGCAAGCCTTTTGTCAAAGCTAACCGATTGAGTAAATTTCTCTACAAGCTTTTCTGTTTTCTCTTTAAACCTTCCTTCCCAAGGTTTTTGCATAGGATTATTTTAAACTTGCTATTTGGCTTTGTTGAGAGAGAAAATCTCTTCTGGCGTTCCTCTTCAGCTAAGCCAAGTGCTTCAAAAACTATTTTGTCAAGCTCTCTTCTGTCTGGCACTATGCGGTCAAAAGTGTTTTTAATTTTAGAAGACCCAATCCCAATTTCTTTACAAACCCTGTGCTAATCGTTCTATTTGTGTAAAAGTAGGCTTTTTTTTCGCCAAACGATTTAGCCATTGGACTTTTCTTCCCTATACAATTATTTTTTTCATTTACTCTTTGCTTTCAATAATCTATTTTTTACAAGCTCTAAGACTGCGCGATAGACTTCAAGTTGCTCTTCTTCTGTTAAGCCAAGTGCTTCAAAAACTATTTTGTCAAGCTCTCTTCGGTCGGGCATTATGCGGTCAAAAGAGACTTCTTCTGGCTTCACATACTCATAAGGATGCTCCGGATGTGTGCAGTTTTTCTCCTTGCATTT
>NZ_DAIQAX010000009.1:12439-58696 GCF_036781485.1 Thermocrinis sp. | reverse complement strand
TTCAGTTGCCAATTTAACAAGGGCTACATCAGAACCCTCAAGCTTTCCCAAAGGGGATTGAAGTATATTATATAGAAAGTATGGGACTCAAAGAGGAGTTAGTTAAAGTTGGACCTTACACCTACGAACTAAAAGAAAACACCATTCAAGGGCAAAGGGTGCCTGTGTATTTTTACCTGAGCGATAGGCTCTTTGAAATCTTAGAGGAGGATGCTATAAGGCAGGCGGCGAATGCCGCAACTTTGCCGGGAGTAAAGAAAGCTATATATGTTATGCCTGACGTTCATGTGGGCTATGGCTTTCCTGTGGGTGGTGTGATGGCAACGGATCCAGAAGAAGGAGGGATAATAAGCCCAGGGTCTGTGGGTTATGACATAAACTGCGGGGTAAGGCTTATAGCTACCAACCTCACGGCAGATAGGGTGTATCCCGAAAGAAAAAAGCTTATGGAAGAGATCCTAAAGGCAGTGCCCGCAGGGGTTGGTTCTACGGGAAAGATAAAGCTTACAAAGTCCCAAATGGAAGAGGTGGCTATAAAAGGAGCCAAGTGGGCTGTTGAGCAAGGTTTTGGCTTTAAAGAAGACCTTGAGCATATAGAAAGCTTTGGAGCTCTTCCGAATGCAGACCCGTCAAAAGTTTCAAAAGAAGCTTACGAAAGGGGTTCAGACGAGCTTGGCACGGTTGGCTCTGGCAATCACTTTGTAGAAGTTCAAACCATAGACGAGATTTATGATGAGGAAGTTGCAGAACAGCTTGGGCTTAGCCTTGGTCAAGTGTGCATTATGGTTCATTCTGGTTCAAGGGGTTTTGGCCATCAGGTGTGTGTAGATTACCTAAAGACGGCAAAGGATGCGCTGAAGAAATACGATATAGACATTCCGGACATGCAACTGGCGTGCATGCCCTTTAATTCTCCGGAAGGGCAGGCCTACTTTAAGGCTATGAACAGTGCAGCAAACTATGCCTTTGCAAACAGGCAGATCCTTGGGTTTTTAACAGCGGATACGATAAGGAGGTTTTTTGGACTATCTTGGGCTGAGTTGGGCTACAGGCTAATATACGATTTGGCCCACAACATAGCAAAAATAGAGGAGCATAGAATAGATGGAAAGGCCCAAAAAATATTGGTTCACAGAAAGGGTGCCACCAGAGCCTTTCCACCTTTAAACCCTGAAGTGCCTCCCGCCTACAGGAAAGTGGGTCAGCCAGTTATAATACCGGGGGACGTGGGAAGGTATTCTTTCCTTTTGGTTGGACAAAGCAAAAGCATGGACGTTAGCTTTGGGACCGCATGCCACGGTGCAGGTAGATTAATGTCCAGAACTAAAGCCAAGGAATTTGTAAAAAAAGAGGGATTGGAGAAGATTCTTGGAGACCTTGTAGTGGTAGCAAGGGGCAAAGGCACTGTTGCGGAAGAGATCCCTCAAGCTTACAAAGACGTATCGGAAGTAGTAAAGGTGGTGGATGCTTTAGGAATAGCAAAGCTTGTGCTAAGGCTCAGACCTTTAGGAACTCTAAAAGGCTAACATGCGAACCGTAGATGTATCTACAAAACCCATAACCCTTAGGTTTGCCAAGGCTTATGGCAAGATCTCCCTTAAAGAAGATACTGTGCAAAGGATCCTAAGTAGGCAAATTCCGAAAGGGGATGTGCTGTCTGCGTGCAGGTTAGCCGGCATAATGGCAAGCAAGAAAACTGCAGAACTCCTACCCTTCTGCCATCCCATTCCCTTAGAACACGTTGAAGTGGAAGTAAAAGTTGGGAAAAATTACTTGGAAATTTTTTCTACAGTCCTTGGAACGTCTAAAACGGGCTACGAAATGGAAGCTTTAACGGCGGTGTCTGTAGCTCTGCTAACGGTCTATGATATGTGTAAGGGCTTAGACAGTAGTATGTTTATCCAAGAGATAAAACTTTTGGAAAAATCGGGTGGAAAGTCCCAGTGGGGGAAGTCTTTGGAAGGTAAAAGAGTTTTTATAAGGACAGACGAACGCTTTAAAAAACTGATTGAGGAATACCTGAAAAACCTGCACGCTCAAGTTGCTCAAGACGGGAATTTTGACCTGCTTATAAGCACAGAAAAAGAGGAGTTTGAAGAGTATTTGGGTATAAGCTCAGTTATAAACAATCACCTTTTCTGTGTACTGCCAACAGAGTTAAAGAGCGGCGTAGTGGTGGGCAAAAGGGGTAATATAATAGTGGTTCAACTTGAACCTTCAGAGAAGCTAATAAAGGCTTTTTTTGAAAGCTTTGGAGAATGGTTAGGTAATCTTTAAATAGGCGCAGGCGGACTTGAACCGCCGACCTCTGGCGTGTCGGGCCAGCGCTCTGCCAGCTGAGCTATGCGCCTTTAGATTTAAAATTATAATCCAAAATGACCAAACCCGTGCTTATTCTCAGTAAAACCCACCAACTAAAAAAGCTCTTAAGAAATGCAAAACTTCACACTGTTTGCGAAGAGTCAAGATGTCCAAACATATCCGAATGCTTTAGTTCAGGAACTGCCACCTTTATGATTTTGGGAGATACTTGCACCAGAGGGTGTAGCTTTTGCAACCTCAAAAGGGGCAAAAGCCTTCCCGTAGATGAAGAGGAACCTTACAGGCTTTTGGAAACGGTTAAGCTTTTAAACCTAAAATACGTGGTCATTACTTCTCCTACAAGGGATGACCTAAAAGATGGTGGCGCTTCACACTTTGCCAAGTGCATAAGACTTTTGAAGGAAAACATAGAAGGCATTAAAGTTGAAGTGCTTATTCCAGACTTTGGAGGCTCTTACGATTCGCTAAAAGTTGTTTTGGATGCAAAACCGGACGTGTTAAATCACAACGTGGAAACCGTGCCAAGACTGTATGCCCAAGTAAGAAAAGGTGCGGATTACAAAAGGAGTTTAGAGATCCTCAAAAGTGCCAAAGAACTTAAAAGCGACATACACACCAAATCTGCGCTAATACTGGGCTTTGGTGAAAGAGAAGATGAAATAATCAAGGTTATGCAAGACCTGCGGAGCGTGGATTGTGATATTCTGACGATTGGACAGTATTACCAACCCTCTGTAAAGCATCATCCAGTGGTAAAGTATTACACTCCAGAAGAGTTTGAAAAACTAAAAGAGATTGCTTTAAGTTTAGGTTTTAAGTATGTGGTTAGTGGTCCAAACGTAAGAAGCTCTTACAAAGCTTACCACGTGGTATATAATTATTCATTATGATATTGATCAGGGATAACTTAGAAATTGACTACGTGTATTACGCTGAGTTGGAAATGTTGATGAATTATGGAGTGGGTTATCCAAATTTAATAATTACCCTTAGGGAAAGGATCCATCGGGAAGGTTTGGAGGAAAGCCCTTACGTGATAAAGGCAGATAGAAAGCTTTTCCAAAACGTGCACAGGTTTATAGAACTTATGGAGTCAAGCGACGAACCATTAGAAGATGACCAAAGCCAGCCCATAGAAAAGTGGTGGTGGCATCTGCACAAAGTAGCCAAAGGCAAGTATCCCAGCCTTAAGCTAAAGGAATACCTAAGAGAAATTTACAGAAAGAGGAGAAAACACTGGAAAGAGAAAAGCAAAGAAAACCACCTTTTGCTTGAAAGCTTAAAGGAAAAACCAAAGTATCTTTTACCATTATGGAAGAGCTGAGCAAACTAAGGAGAGAGATAGACCTTATAGACAAGGAAATCATAAAGCTTCTCAACAAAAGGGCTGAGGTAGCAAAGGCTATAGGGGAAATAAAGAAACAGCTAAAGCTGGAAATTTACTCTCCTGAGAGGGAGAGGGAAGTTATAGAAAAGGCTATAAAAATCAACAGGGAAGTTTATGGTGAGGTGTTCCCTTCGGAAGCCATAAGACACGTCTTTAGGGAAATAATGTCTGCCTGTCTCTCTTTAGAAAAGGAGCTAAAGGTTGCCTACCTTGGTCCAAAGGCTACCTTTACCCATCAGGCTTCCTTAGAGCACTTTGGTTTATCCGCATACTACATACCAGTTCCTACCATAAGGGATGTATTTTTGGAAGTTGAAACAGGAAGGGCAGACTACGGAGTGGTGCCTGTAGAAAACACCACAGAGGGGGTTGTAAATTATACCTTGGACATGTTCTTAGAGTTTGACGTGAGAATTGTGGGGGAGGTGGTAATACCCATAAAGCTCCATCTTCTTTCCAATGCATCAAGCTTGGAAGAAATAAGGGAAGTCTATTCCCACAGGCAAGCGTTAGCTCAGTGTAGAAACTGGTTGGAGAAAAACCTCAGTCATGCCAAGCTTTTTGAAACTGACAGCACTGCCAAGGCTTGCGAGATAGTTTTAGAAAAAGAAGGAGCAGCAGCCATTGCCAGTGAAGTGGCAGCTTACACCTACCACCTTAACATACTGGCGGAGAACATCCAGGATAACTTAAACAACTACACTCGTTTTTTGGTGCTTGGTAAAAGAGACGTTAAAAGAACAGGAAAAGATAAAACAAGTTTGATATTTGCGGTCAAAGATGAAGCAGGCGCACTATACAAAGCTTTGGAGAGCTTTTATAAATACGGAGTAAACCTAACAAAGATTGAATCAAGGCCATCGAAGAAAAAGGCTTGGGATTACGTGTTTTTTGTAGATTTAGAAGGGCACGCAGAGGATGAAAACGTAAAACTGGCTATGGAAAGTCTAAAGGAAAGGACCCAAATGGTAAAGGTTTTAGGTTCCTACCCCAGGGCTATTACCGAAGAGGGCTAATTCCCTTAAAAGCTTTCTTTTGTGTTCCTCTCCGATGAATGGTTCTAGGTAAATGTCTCCAAGTCTTAGACCCACTGGCAATCCTTTTTTTAAAAACTCTAAAGTAAGGTAAGTTAATTTTGAAATCCTCTCTTCTAAGTTTCCTTCTACGTTGTCTAAACTAAGGATAACAGGAGGGCTCTCTTCCGCAACAAAATCCTTTACAAGCAATTTATCGAGCTTTGCAGACAGCTTCCAGTGTATGAGTTTCATAGGCTCCCCGCCATACTCTTTAACACTCTGAAGTTGGTCATAACCTGACTTTTTGCTTATTTTCAATAACTCTCCTTTGTATATACCCTCTACCGTAGGCTTTTCCTGTGCTACCATTGGCTTTGGGAAAACCACTAACCTTAATGGAATTTCTTCATAGGAATATCTTTCAAAGAGGCCTACAGGAAAAGAAGAGGAGATTTTTAAGGTTATCTTATCATAAAAACCTCTTTTTGGAAATTTTAGAGTCAGACTTTCCTCTTGCTCCTTTTTCACCAATGTAAAGAATGCAAAGGAAGCTTTGTTCTGAACTTGCTCAACTTTTATAGCAAAAGATGGAACCCTTTTCTTGTTCTTCACAATTATTCTAAAACTTTCTGCTTTTTCTGCATACACTTCCTTCGGCGGTATTATCTCAATCTCCAAACCTTTGAGATTATACAAAGAAAGAAGACCGGAAAGGAGCATAAAGGATAATAAAAAAGACACCACTAAGTAAAGAAGATTGTTAGAAGTATTTACCGCCGATACACCCAAAAATATGCTTATACCTATGAAAAATACACCAGCTCTATTGACCTTTACCTTGTATTTCACTGGTAGCCTTTGTAATGTAAGATAGCATCTCTATAGGTAAGGGCACAAGCACCGTGTTGCCAGGTTTAGTTACTGTGTTCTGTATAGTTTCTAAGTATCTGAGCTGTAACGCCAATGGTTCTGAAGCTAAGATTTTTGCGGCGTCCGCCAGTTTCTGCGCTGCTTGGTATTCCGCCTCTGCGCTGATTATCTTTGCCCTTCTTTCCCTTTCTGCCTCAGCCTGCCTTGCCATGGCTTTTCTTAGCTCTTCCGGAAGGTCTATCTTCTTTAGCTCCACAGCTACCACTTTTACACCCCACGGGTCAGTCTGTCTGTCTATTATCTCCTGAAGCTGAATGTTTAGCTTTTCCCTCTCTGCCAAAAGCTCGTCCAACTCTACCGAACCGCACACGCTTCTAAGAGTGGTCTGAGCTATCTGAGAAGTAGCATACAGGTAGTTTTCTACTTCCACTATTGCTTTGACAGGATCCACCACCCTAAAATACACCACCGCATCCACACTAACGGAGACGTTGTCCTTTGTGATAATGTCTTGTGTGGGCACGTCTAAAGTGACCGTCCTTAAATCCACCTTTACCATCCTGTCTATGATGGGGATGAGTATGAACAGACCAGGACCTTTTGCTCCTATCACCCTCCCCAACCTGAAGATGACAGCCCTCTGATATTCAGGAACTATCTTTAAAGCTGCGGCTAAGAACACAACAACCAAAATAGCTATAACTATCAGTGGAGAAAAACCCATAACTATACCTCCCAAGATTTTTAATATATCTACCTCAAAAACAGATAGCAAAACTACCGCAAAGAAAAGTAAGAAAGGAAGTAAGTCAAGGATACCTTTCATAATTAAACCTCCGTGCCCCCTAAAATTAAGGACCTTATCCTTAAGGTTGGCTGGGCGTCAGACACTGGCACTCCCTGTCCGTCTTTACCACACGTGCCTATACTCCAACCAAGATCCCAACCTACCGCATCCACGTCCTGCAATACCTTTGGACCATTGCCTATGAGAGTGGCAGACCTGATAGGATAGGTTATTTGACCATTTTCTATCATATAGCCCTCCATTATTTCAAAGACAAAGTCTCCAGTTACTGTATTGACTTCTCCTCCTCCCATTTTAACAACAAACACTCCTTTTTTAGTATCTCTTATTATATCCTCTGGATTGTCCTTACCGCTGGCTATGAAAGTGTTGGTCATCCTAACCATTGGAATGTGAGCATAACTTTGCCTTCTTCCGTTTCCGGTGGATTGTTTTCCCTCTTTCATGGCAGACAGCCTATCGTACATATAGCCCACTAAATAACCATTCTCTATAAGCACTGTCCTTTGGGAAGGGACACCTTCGTCATCTACCACAAAGTAGCCGTTTTTACCCTGAAGGGACCCATCATCTATTACAGTTATGAGCTCGCTGGCAACCTTTTGTCCCAATTTACCCTTATAGACAGAAAGCCCTTTTTGGACCAAGTCCGCCTCAAACCCGTGTCCAACTGCTTCGTGTATCATAGTCCCTCCAGCTTCTCCAGAAAGGACCACCGTAAATTGTCCTGCAGGTGCTGGTTTTGCAGAAAGCATGAGCAGAGCTCGCTTTGCAGCCTTTTCCGCCACAAGCTCAGGAGGACTTTCCTCAAAGATCTCAAAGCCCTTAGCCCCACCCAAAGATTCGTAACCCCTCTGCAAGTTTATACCGTCGCTTGCCACCACTTCTGTGAAGAACACTACTCTCTTTTGCAGATCTTCCGCACTTTCCCCCAAAGAGTTTATCACCATAATATCCCTTGTTTTGTCCATGAGAACCACCAAAACCTGTTTTATTTTGTCCCCATAACTTCTGGCTTTTGCATTTGCCCTATGAAGTATTTCTGCCCTGTAATTTAAGTCCTTTTCTTCTGGGTCTATTATTACCTCAGTCCATCCTACAATGCGCTTTTTTCCAATTGCTACTGGACCATGACCGCTACCCTTAGCCAAAGTCCTCGCTATCTCAAGAAGGTTTTCGTAGGTTATATCGGTGATGTATCCATAATAGGTTTTTCCATCCTTTATTAGCCTTATGCCCACACCTTCATCAATTCCCCACTGAACTTTGTCTATTTTGTTGTCTTCCAACTGCATCCTGCTTGTGATGGATTTTTCGTAAAAGATCTCTCCGTATTCTCCTCCGTTGCAAAGCAGGTTGGAAAGTATGTATCCAGCCTTTTCTTTTATTAAATCTTTTGCATTCATGACCACAACCTCCCAAAGGTTTCAAGTAGCATGTTTGGCTCTGGATTTATATCATCGGGAGCGGTTATACCTTTTTTGAACCTCTCTAAACCTGCATAAGCTATCATGACTGCATTGTCAGTAGATAGCTTAGGATGGGGTATGTAAAGCTCTATGCCGAGTTTGTCCGCAAGCATGCTAAACCTCTGGCGAAGCCCACTGTTAGCAGATACCCCACCAACTACGATCAACCTTTTTATCCTAGTTAGTTCAATGGCTTTCAGTGTTTTAGCTTCCAACACGTCCAAAACCGCATTTTGAAACGAAGAAGCCAAATCTTCTTTTGAATACTCACAAGATTCTACAATGCGTCTTACTGCAGTCTTTAACCCACTAAAAGACATATTAAGCGTTGGCTCTTCTATCATAGGTCTGGGTAAATTGTAAGATGGTTTTCCTTCCTTTGCCAGCCTATCCAGTATGGGACCTCCGGGATAGCCAAACCCCATAAGCCTTGCGGTTTTATCATAGCTTTCTCCTACTGCGTCGTCTAAGGTTCCACCCAAAAACGTATATTTTCCAAAGCCTTCAACTAAGTATAGGTCCGTATGACCTCCAGAAACAATTAAAGCCAAAAAGGGATAAGAAATAGGTTTTTCTACAAAGACAGAATATATGTGTCCTTCTAAGTGATGCACGGGCACTAAGGGTTTCCTTAAGGCATAGGCAACGGATTTGGCAAAGGATGCACCAACCACTAAGGAAAGTATAAGACCGGGAGTTAAAGTAAAGGAAACGAAGTCAATCTTACTTAGGTCAAAATTTGTCTTTTTAAGAAGAAGATCAAGAAGGGGTAAAAGATTTTTGGTGTGCTCCCTTGCGGAAAGCTCGGGAACCACCCCGCCAAACTCTTGGTGAATTTTAGTCTGAGAAAGAAGCACATCCCCTATTAGTCCATGCTCCTGAGAATATAAAGCTAAAGCGGTTTCGTCGCAGGAGGTCTCAATGGCTAAGGTTATCATAGATTTGCCACTCTCTTCAGCCTCTGCCCCTTTATTATTTCTAAAGCTTTGCTAAGTTGAGGATCCATTTCTGGTATAACTATCAGGCTATTTTCACCTTGCAATCTCCTTTGCCTTATAGCCTCTTGCAAAGCCTCTTCTTGCTTTTCGCTCATAACAACCTCAACGTCTGGATTTATACCCCTTTTGTGTATGAGCTTGCCAAGGGGAGTGTAATAGTAGGCAACTGTCAGTTTTAAGGCGGAACCATCTTCCATAGGTATTATGTTCTGCACAGAGGCTTTACCGTAAGATTTCTCTCCCAAAATGATGGCTCTTTTGTGATCTTGCAGGGCACCGGCCACAATCTCTGACGCACTGGCAGAACCTTTGTTTATCAACACAACTAAAGGAGTATTATCAGGGATTATCGGCTTTCTTCTGGAAAAGTATCTTTGGGTTTCCCCATTCCTGCTTTTTGTGTAAACTATGAGTTTTCCTTCGGGCAAGAACAGGTCGCAGACATTCACAGCCTCACTCAAAAGTCCTCCCGGGTCGTTCCTCAAGTCAAGAATAAAGCCACTAACTCCCTTGGCAAGCAATTCTTTAACAGCCTTTTCTATTTGTACACTTACATTTTCGTTAAACTGAGAAAGCTTTATGTATCCCACATCCCCTATCTTCGTCCATTTTACGCTTTCTATCTTTATTAAAGCTCTTTCTAACTCTATCTTTATAGGTTTGTCCATACCCTTTCTGTATATAGAAAGCTCCACTTTTGTCCCTACTTTACCCCTGATCCTCTGCACCACGTCCATGAGGCTCATGTTTGATGTATCTTCCCCGTTTATTTCAATTATCACATCACCTGACCTAATTCCCGCTCTGTGGGCAGGCGTTCCTTCTATGGGAGATATAACTATGGGTCTTCCTTTTTCCATGCCTATTTCTATACCTATTCCCCCAAATTCACCTTCTGTTTCTTGCTTGAAGCTTTCGTACTGCTTAGGATCGAAAAAGCTGGAGAATGGATCCAGAGCTTTTGTCATACCGTTTAGAGCCCCGTAGATAAGGTCTTTTGTGCTAACTGGCTCTACGTAATTATCCTTTACTATCTTTAGAGCATCGGTGAAAATTCTTAAATACTTGTATTCGTCCTCTGTCTGCCTGCCTTGAGAAGCAAAACCCAATATAAAGCCCAAACTAAAAGTTATTATTACTATTCCAATACTTCCTAATCTATTCAACTTCCTCATGATGATAAGTATAATATAATGCACAGTGGGTTGTTTAGATAGGTATGCTTTTACCTTTACAAACTCACTCATTAAACTTAGTTTTTCTACCTTCTGTCTATTTTATTAGTGTTTTTGCTATGAAGTATACCGGCAACTAATTCCATTTCTATTCCCTCCTTATTTTCTAATTATAATCCTGTTCAGTCTTCAGTCATTTAGGGCTAACTTATTTATAATACTGTTTTAAAAAATTTAGGAGGCAATTTAATGGAAAGAGTTTATTATTGGTCTGGTAAAGCGGTCATACCCCAAGAGGGTCAGTTTATAAGACTTAAAGAAGACAAGAACTTGGAGGTCCCAAACAATCCTATCATTCCCTACATAGAGGGAGATGGAATAGGTCCAGAGATTGCTCCGGCGATGATAATGGTTGTAAATAAGGCAGTTGAAAAGGCTTACGGTGGTTCAAGGGCTATATATTGGGTGGAACTTTTAGCTGGAGACAAGGCAGAGGAAAAAACAGGTCAAAGAATGCCCCAAGAAACCCTTGAGGTTTTAAAAACCGCCATAGTGTCCATAAAAGGACCATTGGGCACCCCCGTAGGAAAGGGAGGAAAATCTTTAAACGCCATACTAAGGCAGTCTATGGATTTTTATTCCGCCATAAGACCGGTTTATTGGCTTGGACAGCCTTCACCCATACCAAACCCAGAGAGGGTAAATGTAGCTGTCTTTAGGGAAAACTCCGATGATGTTTATATGTCCATAGAATTCATGCCAAGGGATGAGAAAACTCAGAAGGTGAGGAAGTTTTTCATAGAAGAGATGGGAGTTTCCGAGTATGCGCTGCCAGAAGACTGTGGAATAACCGTAAAGCCCATGAGCGAGTGGAAGACCAAAAGGCACGTAAGAAAAGCCCTAAGGTATGCACTGCAGAACAACAAAAGAGTGGTGGCGGTTGTAGGAAAAGGAAACATCATGAAGGCAACAGAAGGTGCCTTTATGAACTGGGCCTTTGAGGTGGCAAAGGAGCCAGAGTTTGAAGGAAAGATTATAACAGAAGGAGAACCAAAGGAAGGGCAAGTGCTTATGGTAAAGGTGATCACAGACCAGATGCTCATGCAGTTGGTTTTAAAGCCAGAAGCTTACGATGTGATAATCACCCAAAATCTGAATGGTGATTACATATCTGACCTGGCTTCCGCCTTGGTAGGAGGACCCGGTTTTGTGCCAAGCGGAAACATAGGAGACGGTTATGCGTTGTTTGAAAGCACCCACGGAACTGCATACGACATAGCAGGAAAGGGTATAGCCAATCCACTTTCTTTGACACTTTCGGGAGCTATGATGCTTGAATACATAGGTTGGAAAGAAGCATCTGAACTTATATACACCGCAGTGAAGGAAACTATAAAGGATAGGTTAGGAACACCAGACATAGCCAATGGCTTTAAGAAGATGGGCATAGATGCTAAAGCCCTATCTACAGAAGAATTTGCAAAGGCTATAGCGGAAAGGATATGAAGGTTGGTTATGTTGCAATAGTTGGCAAGCCGAACGTGGGTAAATCTACTCTTTTAAACAATCTAATAGGAACAAAGTTATCCATAGTCTCTCCAAAGCCAGGTACCACAAGGATAAGGGTCCTTGGCGTTAAGAATATACCCGATAAAGCCCAGATAATATTCTTAGACACGCCCGGCATATACAAACCAAGGGATGCCTTAGGTGAAGCTATGGTGGGAATAGCCGGAGCTTCTCTGCAGGATGCGGATTTGATACTTTTTATCATAGACGCAGAGGACGGTTGGAAGGAAGACGATCAAACAGTTTTTGAAACCTACATAAAACCCTATTCGAAGGAAAAGCCCATCCTTTTGGTGATAAACAAGGTAGACAGGATCGGCCCGCTGGAAAATTTGCTGCCTTTTGTGGAAGAAATTTCCAAAAAGTATCCAGAGTTTAAAGAGATAATTCCCATAAGTGCCCTAAAAGGCTTTAACATAGACAGACTATTAAAGGTCATAGTTGATTACTTACCAGAAGGAGAGCCCCTTTTTCCTGAAGAGATGACCACAGACATTCCTTTTAGACTTTTGGTAGCAGAGATTATAAGGGAAAAAGTTTTGCTAAAGGTTCATCAAGAAATACCACAAGGAGTGGCTGTGGTGGTAAATGAGGTCTCAGATGGAAGGCACGATCCACGGGTTTTGGTTATAAAGGCGGACATAATAGTTGATAGGGACAACTACAAGCCTATAATTATAGGTAAGGACGGTCAGAGGTTGAAGAGTATAGGTAAGATGGCAAGGGAAGAATTGGAGGTTATAACTGGCAGAAAGGTTTATTTGGAATTATTTGTCAGAGTGAAGCCCGATTGGAGGAAGAGACCAGAACTTGTAAAGAGCTTTGGATATAGGATAGAATGAGCATTGATAAGATTGAGCAGTTGATAAGGGAATGAGAGTTTTACTCTGCACTTCCCGAAGTTTTGAAGCTGCTATGCATTGAAACGTCAGCCAACAGATGCAACTTCTGGCGGATAGAATAGTGTTAAATTCTCCGGACACACCTTTGAAGGAAGAAGAATTAGTTGGTAAATTTCTCAACCCTAAAGCTTAAAATGTATAAACTATGAGGTTTGTTTTGGCTTTCTTTATTTTGATAAGCTTGAGTTTTTCCAAGGAATCTCTGGTAGCCACCACCTACCCAATTTACTATCCTTTGGCATATATGGCTGGAGATATTTACAACGTCCGTATCTTGATATCTACGAAGGCAGATGTTCATCACTATGAGTTAAGACCAACTGATCGTAAGATCTTAAAAGATGCGAAAGCTGTGTTTACTCTTGGATTGGAAAGTTGGGAAAAAAAACTGCCCGTAGAGAAAAACAAACTCTATCTTTTACATCAAAACATAGACTTTATGATTATAGGCAAACACAAAGACCCCCATCTGTGGGTGTCCCCTAGGTCCTACCAAAAGCTTGTGGATAATATCTTCAAAGCACTGATGAATATGGACCCAAACAACAGAGAGCTTTATCAAAAAAGGTATGAGGAATTTTCTAAAAGACTTAAAGAGCTGGACAATGAATTTAGCAAAAGGCTTTCTACCTGCAAGAGCAGATGGCTTGTTTCCACGCACCATTCTTTAAACTACCTTGCCAAGGACTACGATCTTAAAGCGGTAGGCATCAAAGGGATCCATGCGGAAGAAGAACCCAAACCTTCCGAAATACTCAATCTCATCAAACTGATGAAAAAAGAATCTATAAAGGCAATCTTTGTAGAAGAGGGCTACAGCGATAAAGTGGCAAGAAAACTTTCCCAGGAGACTGGAGCGAAAATATACAGGATAAACACCTCCTTATATCTCACTAACCAAAATGATGACTACTTCTCTATAATGGATAGAAACCTACGGTCTTTGGCAGAGGGTTTAGATTGCAAGAGGTAATAAGGGTAGAGAAACTAAGGTTTAGATACAAAAAGGAAGAGCCTCTTATAGAAGACCTTAGCTTTTCTGTTTACAAAGGGGAATTTTTTTGTGTAGTTGGTCCCAATGGTTCTGGTAAAACTACCCTTCTTAAGCTTCTCTTGGGCTTTCTAAAGCCTCATCAGGGAAGGATTTACATCTTTGGAGAAGACCTCAAAAGCTTTAATCGTTGGGAGAAGGTAGGTTATGTGCCTCAGAGGTTTAGCGTGGAGAGGTTCTGGACTGGAACGGTGGAGGAGCTTTTTAGAAAAGTAGCAAAGAAGGAAAAGGTTGGTTGGATAATAGCCTTTTTGCACCTTGAGGGCCTGTTAAAGAAGCAGTTTGTTAAGCTTTCTGGCGGAGAACAGCAGAAAGTGCTTTTGGCTTTGGCTCTTACCAAAAACCCAGACCTTCTGATTTTGGATGAGCCTCTAACAGGTTTGGACATACACGCCCAAGAGCATATAGAGAGTACCCTTAGAGAGATTGCCAAAGATAGGACGGTTGTGGTGGTATCCCATGACATTGGGTTTGTTTTGCGAAACGCCACGCGGATGCTCTGCCTTGGTATGCAGGAGTGTAAAATAACTTACCCTGAGCAGTTTACCAAGCTTATAAGGGAGCTTTATGGACTTCATTGAAAACCTTTTACTTGTCTATCAAGGCGTCTTAGCGGGTATCTTTATAGCCCTGTCCTGCTCTGTATTAGGTGTGTATCTTCTTATGAGAAGACTCTCTATGCTCGGAGCTGGTATATCCCATTCGGCCTTTGGCGGTATAGCGTTGTCTTTTCTATTCGGAGTAGAACCCACTATCTTTACTCTGATTTACACCGCTTTCGTGTCTTTTTTCATTCAATTCTTGATGGAGAGGAAAAATCTGCCCTCAGACACTATTTTGTCCCTCTTCTTTTCCTTTGGCACAGCCCTCGCGGTAATAATCCTGTCCTTAAGCGGTAGTTTGGGTCAGGAGATATACTCTTACCTTTTTGGAAGTATCCTAACAGTTTCAGAAATGGAGTTATACCTAAGCTTTGCAATCTTTGTTCTGTCTTTGCTTATCTTTAAACTAAAGTACGATGACCTATTTTTGGTTCTATTTAATGAGGAGATAGCAAGGTTAAGGGGTATAAACACCAGCTTTTTGAACTATATGTTCGTATTGCTAGCGGGTATAAACATCGTCCTTTCAATAAAGGTAGCTGGGCTTTTACTCTCTGCATCTTTTGTAGCTCTTCCTTCTATGACCGCACTGCTGATAGCGAACTCCTTCTTTCAAACTTTTTTGCTTTCCGCTTTATTTGCAGTTTTGTCCGTAACCTTAGGCATTTTTCTTTCTTTGTTATACAACATACCCCCCAGTGGGTCCATAGTCCTGCTTATGGTTCTTCTTTTCCTGTTATCCTTTGCTATCTATACCGTAAAGGCACGCAAAGGGCTTTAAGGACACGCTAATTTGATTAGCGTATTGGGAAAGGGGCTTTTTGTAGAGTGGGTGAATCAGGGCAGGAGCTATTTCTAAGAGAGGTATTAAAACAAAATCCCTTTCTAAGATGTAAGGATGGGGAATTTTCAAAAAGCTAAGCATTATTATGTGGTCTTCGTAAAGCAGGATGTCTATGTCTATTTCCCGAGGTCCCCATCTTCCTCGATCTCTCCTTCCGATGAGCATTTCCGATTCTTTTACTCGGTATAGCAAATCTACGGGCCTTAGGTTTGTTTCTACCATTATCACGCTGTTTAAAAAGCTTGGTTGGTCTTTAACACCCCAAGGTGCGCTCTCATATACCGTGGAAGATTTGAGAATTTTTGCGTAGTTTTTTATGTGGTCCAGAGCTTTTAAAATGTAGCCCATCCTGTCTTCCACGTTGCTCCCCAATCCAAGAAAGCACAAAGCCAAGCTACAATTCCTCCTCCTGAGAATATATTATTCTTTTATGGTTAGGTGGATACTCTATCTTTTGGTAGGCTTTCTTATAATAGACCACCTTTGGATTCACTACGGAGGACCTTTTATAGAGAAAATGAGGGGTGAATATAGAGAAGGACTAAAGAAAGCTAGTTCTGATTGGCAAGTAGTACAGACACAACAGGCATACAAACAGAGTATATTGGATAAAATCTGGGAAAGAATTAAAAACTTAGCTAAAAAGGATGAAGGAGGTAAGAAGAATGAGTGAATTTGTTTTCTCTTCTATTGAAGAAGTTCTTGAAGACATAAGGCAAGGAAAGATGGTTATAGTGGTGGATGATCCAGACAGGGAGAACGAAGGGGATTTGGTTATGGCTGCAGAAAAGGTCACCCCAGAGGCCATAAACTTTATGGCAAAGTATGGAAGGGGGCTTATATGCCTTAGTCTTACTCCAGAAAGGTGTGAGGAGCTTGACCTATACCCTATGGCGGTTAGAAACACAGACCCTAAGGGAACCTACTTTTGCGTTTCTATAGACGCCCATCCAAAGTATGGAACTACCACCGGCATATCTGCCTTTGACAGAGCTATCACCATAAAGTTGGCGGTCAGTCCGGATGCAAAACCCTCTGACTTTATAAGACCAGGGCACGTTTTTCCTCTGAAGGCTAAACCCGGGGGGGTTTTGGAAAGGGCTGGGCATACAGAAGCTTCTGTAGATTTGGCAAGGCTGGCTGGACTTTACCCAGCGGGTGTAATATGTGAGATATTGAAAGAAGATGGAACTATGGCAAGGCTTCCCGATCTTGTGGAATTTGCCAAGCGGTTTAACCTCAAGATAATAACCATAGCAGACCTTATAAGATACAGACTTAAAAAAGAAAGACTTGTGGTAAGAGAAGCAACTGCAAACTTGCCTACCCGCTATGGATTCTTTAAGATCCACGCTTACAGGCATGTTCTTACCGGTGAAGAACAGGTAGCTCTTACTATGGGTGAGTGGAAAGAGGATGAACCTGTGCTTGTGAGAGTTCATTCTGAGTGCTTGACAGGAGACGTGTTTAAGTCTCTCAGATGTGACTGTAGAGATCAGCTTGAAGCAGCGCTGATGCAAATAGCAGAGGAAGGAAAGGGAGTTCTCGTGTATATAATGGGACACGAAGGCAGAGGCATTGGGATAGTAAATAAGATAAAGGCTTACGATCTGCAGGATAAGGGATATGATACGGTGGAAGCTAACGAAAAGCTTGGATACTCGGCGGACCTAAGAGATTACGGCGTAGGCGTGCAGATCCTTTTGGATCTTGGAGTTAGAAAGATGAGATTGCTAACCAACAATCCAAGAAAAATAGTAGCGCTGGAAGGTTATGGTTTAGAGGTAGTAGAAAGGGTCCCACTTAAGGTGCAAGCTTGCGAATACAACGAAAAATATCTAAACACTAAAAAACACAAGCTAGGACATATACTCTAAAGGATGTTTGTAGATCTGGCAAAGATCTATGTTAAAGCGGGGGATGGAGGAAACGGTGCGATAGCCTTTTTGAGGGAAAAGTACAGACCTTTTGGTGGTCCAGCGGGTGGGGACGGTGGTAAAGGTGGAGATGTAATTCTTGTAGCTACTTCTCGTAAGCATACTCTTTTGGACTTTGAATACAGGACCAAATTTAAAGCTCAGAACGGAGAGCATGGAAAAGGCAAAAATCAAGCTGGAAGGGACGGAGAGGACCTAATCATAGAGGTGCCCGTAGGAACTGTGGTAAAGGACGCCCAAACGGGGGAGGTCATCTGCGATCTGGTGGAGGATGGCCAAAGGTGTGTGGTAGCAAAGGGAGGAAAAGGTGGAAGGGGAAACGCAAGGTTCGCCTCACCAACTAACCAAGCACCAAAGTATGCGGAGAAAGGTCAAAAGGGCGAAGAAAGATGGCTGATCTTAGAGCTAAAGCTCATTGCGGACGTGGGACTTATTGGACTTCCCAACGCAGGAAAATCAACCCTTATATCAAAGCTGACTAAAGCTAAGCCGAAAATAGCGGACTATCCCTTTACCACTCTATCACCCGTGCTTGGAGTTCTGGAACTGAGCGAAGAGCACAGGCTTGTTTTGGCAGACATTCCAGGACTGATAGAAGGGGCAAGTCAAGGAAAGGGCTTAGGCCTTGACTTTTTAAGACACATAGAAAGAACAAAGCTTTTGTTGCACCTTTTGGACGTATCCGACGGAAGAGAAAAGGACCCTATTGAAGCGTTTCATACAGTAAATAAGGAGCTTGAACAGTACAGTCCAAGGCTTTTGGAAAAAGAGCATATAGTGGTTGCTACAAAGATTGACGCGCTGTCTGACAGGAGTTTTTTAGATTATCTGGAAAATTACTTCAAAGAAAGGGGATATGAATTTTGTAGCATATCAGCTATAACGGGCGAAGGCTTGGAAAACTTAAGAAAGCTTCTATTTGAAAGGTTTTTTCAACGCACTATGGTTTAAACTATAATTTATGTTCATCTACGAAAAGACCAACCAAGAGGTCTTGCTCATTCACCTTCATGGCTTTGCGTCCAGCGTCAAAAGTTCTAAGGTTTCAATCATAAGGGACTTTGCCATAACCACTGGCAAGTTTTCCTTCTTTGCTATGGATATGGACTATCAGAGCACCACCACCAGCAGAGTTTTGGAAGTGCTGGACGCCTTAGTTAAAGGTTTTTGTAAAAAATTTAAAAAACTCATACTTTCGGGAAGTTCTCATGGTGGATACGTAAGCTTGAATTATCTGAGATTCTATAGCCCTGAGTGTATAGAAAGAGTTCTTCTATTTGCTCCGTCTTACAGTAGTCTAAAACTTACCTTAGAAGAGGTAGAATACAAGGACGTGCAGGATTGGCTTGAGGGAAAGAGAGAGCTGAGCTTTGTGGAATGCGAAACCGGGCTTGAGATAACTATGCACAGGGAATTTGCGGTGGATATTCTGCAAAGGGGATACGAAATATTAGAAGAAGACAGAATAAACTTTCCGAAAACTCCGCCAGTGGATATCTACATTGCCCATGGAACAAAGGACGAAGTAGTTCCTGTAGAACACTCAAGAAAATTTGTTTCTAACGTGAAGGTAAAGCTCTACAAGGAGGTAGAAGACGACCATAGACTTACAAACACTTTTAAAAACCTGCTGGAGGAGTTTATTCTATGACAAACAGGGAGCTTTTTGAAAAGGCAAAAGAGCTGATGCCCGGGGGTGTAAGCTCTCCAGTTAGAGCCTTTAAGGCGGTTGGCGGAGAGCCCATAATAGTGAGCCACGCTCAAGGCTGTAGGTTGTGGGATGTAGAAGGAAAAGAATACATAGACTTTCTTATGTCCTGGGGACCGCTGATCTTAGGACACTGCCATCCCAAAGTCGTAAGAGCCCTTCAAGAGCAACTCCAAAAGGGACTATCTTACGGTATAACAAACGCTCACGAGATAACTCTATCCCAGATGATAGTATCCGCCATGCCTTCGGTGGAGATGGTAAGGTTTGTCTCTTCTGGCACAGAAGCCACAATGTCCGCCATAAGGCTGGCAAGAGGTTATACAGGAAGAAAATACGTGGTTAAGTTTGAAGGTTGTTATCATGGACACTACGATGGACTTTTAGTCAGCGCTGGTTCAGGAGTTGCTACTTTGGGAATCCCAGGAACTCCAGGTGTTCCAGAAGAAATAGCCAGTCTTACCATCGTTTTGCCCTACAACAACATACAAGCCCTGAAAGAAACTTTCGAAAAATACGGAGAAGACATAGCCTGTGTGATAGTGGAACCTATAGCAGGTAATATGGGCACTGTGCTACCAAAGGATGGATTCCTTCAAGCTTTGAGGGAGCTAACTAAAAAATACTCAGCTTTACTAATATTTGACGAGGTGATGACCAACTTCAGAGTTTCAAAAGGTGGAGCCCAGGAGCTATACTCCATAGATCCAGACATTACGTGTATGGGTAAGGTTATAGGCGGTGGTATGCCTCTTGGGGCTTACGGTGGAAAGAAAGAGATAATGAAAAAGGTTGCACCCGAGGGACCGATCTACCAAGCTGGCACCCTTTCTGGAAACCCGATGGCCATGGTCTCTGGCATTGCCACTCTTTCTGAGCTCTTTGAAACAAACCCCTATCCTTACTTAGAACAGATTAGCCAGCAACTTTGCGATGGCATAAGTCAGCTCCTTTCAAACAAGGGAATAGCCCATAGGATAAACAGGGTGGGTTCAATGTTTACTGTATTCTTCACAGAAAAAGAAGTCTTTGACTATTCTACAGCAAAAACTTCAAACCTTGAGCTTTTTGGCAAGTTCTTTAGAGCTCTGCTGAAGGAAGGGGTGCTCATACCGCCTTCTCAGTTTGAGGCTTGGTTTTTGAGCACAGCCCACACCAAAGAAGACATAGACGAAGCGCTAAATAGAATTGATAGGGCAGTTAAATCAATCTAAAAATATGTTAAAAAGGCACCCCGCAAGGGGTACAAAGACGGCGCATGAGGTGCGACCACCAAGTATCAGGTGTAGTTTCTTATGATCCAGATGATTCCAACTCCGATGAAAACTATAGCCCAGAGAATAACCACAAACACTGACAGAGTCCCTAGGTTATGCTCTGCTTCAGAAGCTTGATAGACTTTTCCTTGGGAAGTTCTTCCTGCTCTGTAGGCCATCCACCATGCATAAGCATAAAGAATAAGCCCAGTAAGTGTAGTGCCAAGGAATAACATTGGCGAGAGCCATTCCACGTTGAGCTTGTAGTCATAGATGGAATAACCAAACTGAGCGGTTGATGCAACTCTTAGATATTCTCTGTATATAGCCACTCCGAGAGTTCCTATTACTCCACCAAGTAAAGAAGGAACAGCCATCTTAATGGGATCTTTTTGGGCAAGCAAGATGATACCCGCACACACAAGAAGAGTTACTATGCTCAAAAGGGCTAAGGGGTTTGATATGCCCGCTTTCCAACTGGAGGGTGTAGAAAGGATGTAGAGTATGTGGGAGATTATCCACGGAACGCCGAAGACCAGGGCAGATTTAGCACCCACTTTGGAAGCCCATTCAAGATAACTCCTATTCATATCTTCCCTATCTTTGAAATACCATCCGTAGAGCATCAAGAAAACACCAGTAACCGCTCCAGCGGGAAATACAAGGAGAGACAGATATCTAAAGAGATTAAAGGCATATATACCAAATCCATCGTGTCTCATTGTGCTACCACCACCTGTATACCACTCAACCCACTTTTCCGGATAAAGAGACTGGTAATTGAATACGTGGATTAGAAAGCCAACAAACAGAAGGAAAACGACACCACCTATGGAAAACAGCATAGAAGCTTTTGAGTTGTTCTTTGTAAAGTATGCCCCCCATATTAGGTAATAACCTATCAGCAAGAACACGATAAAGAGCATATACCAGCTTCCAGAAAGGTTTGCAGAAGAATACCAAAGTGGGTCGTAGATTACCTGATAAAAAAGAAGAGGTGCAACACCTAAAACTATTGCCAAGGATACGCTAACTTTGGACAGCTCAAGGGTAGCCTTTGCAAGCCTTTGCCAGTTTTCATCAGATCTGGTAAAGCCGTAAATGGTAAAGTATAGACCTCCCACAGAGGTCCAGACAAAAAGTATGTGTAGAGCCCAAGTAAGCACCTGAAGGACTTGAAAAACCACAGGGTAAAAGGGAGCTCCCGCCGGATCTACCATAGCCTTCAGCATCGCTCCCACGTTTTCAGAGGCAAAAGCTTTCCCAAAACCAAGGAGGAGAGAGAAAACACTCAAAAGTATCCAACGAGTTAAGTTCTGCATCCTTTCATAGGTTTCTATCATGGCTATACCTCCTTATTTATTTACATTTGCACCCACGCTAACCGCGGGCACTTCTATCTTGGCAGAGACCTTACCACCCTTGGCTATCATATCTGCAATGTAAGCAGACAGAGCCCTCAGTTCTTCGTCCTTTCCTACAAAGTAAGGCATGTAAGGGGGATGGTTTTGCGGTGTTAGGTAGTTAGCTAAGAAGTTATAAACCGCTTCCTTATCGGTCATACCTTCAAATTTTTTCCCAAAGGGTCTGAGCCCTGTGGAACCGGTAACGTTGTGGCATCCAGAACACTGAAGTATTGCCACCGCCTTTCCTGCCATAACCTCATTCTCCGGTGTAATCTTCCTAAGACCTTCTGGAACAAAAGGATTGACAGCTAAAAAGCCCTTTTCGTTTATGGTTTTTATCCAAGAAGTTATACCTTTTGCAGGCACATCCTTTTCTATTATTTGATTAACCCACACAAACTCTCCAGCTACGTATGGCTTCCTTATAGTTTCCCTTATCTTCTCTTCAGGAAAGACACCTATCGCAAAAATTAGCACATACAAAGGCAACACTACATATGGTTTTACGGCGTTCTGATTTATTGCGGTAATGACAAAATGGGCTAAGATTGCAAGGATTATGAGAAGTATAGCTCCGTAATACCACAAGGGAACAATTCCACTCAGCATTTTTAATGCCCTTTCTGGAAGCGTAGAGTAATACCATCCAAACATAGTCATGCCAAAGACAATACCGCCTATGCCCCAATAGGACATTGTTTTTACTATGTCTTTATAGACCTTTTCCTCTATCTTTCCTTTCATCAGGCTTGCAATGATAAGACCAAGGGTGCCAGCCAAAGCAAACATAAATCCACTTCTCATCAGAAGGTGAGGGAAGTAATTCTTGTTGTAAAAGGCATCCAGTATGGAGCCTGTGGTAAACCACTTTTCGTGTCCAGGAGACAGCATAAAAGAAAGAATACCTACTATGATATACATCGTTGCCCAAGAACCTATGGCAAAGGTCCAAACAAGACGAAGCCAGCTTCTTTCGTCAATCTTTCCGAGGGTATAAAACAGAATATAAACGAGGGTAACTTCTGCGATGAACCATATCCACTCCGCAGCCCAAACCCAAACAAAGTTGTGAATCAAAGCAGATATCCCCTTTGGGTTTGCTACCGTAGCGGAGAACCATATACCAGGACCAGTTATAGATCCGGATACATAGGAGAACACCAACAATCCCAGCAGGTACTTCTTGATGTAATCGTAGATTTGAGGCTGTCGCTCCTTGTAAGCTTTGGTAGCCAAGTAGGCAAGCAGGATAGATCCGCCCACAGATGTGTGGGACGCAAGCACGTGAATGCTTGCTATCAGGCCTATTACCAGCGCACTGCCTATCACCGGCACATACCACATAGGATAAAAACCAAGCACCTCAGGCATGGCTCAGCACCTCCTTGTGTTAATTTAACGATAATTTAAATTTTATACAAAAACCGCACAGTGTCAAGTGGTAAAGATTTTTCAAAAGAAGCCCTATCAATCTAAGGCTTGGTAGATATAGTAGTTATTTAACACCTGCTTTACGTAATTCCTGGTTTCTGCTATGGGAATAGTTTCTATGAATACGTAGGGGTCTTTGTGCTGAATAAAACTTTTTACTCTGTTTGGTCCTGCGTTGTAGCTGGCTACAGCTCTTATCAAATCCCCATTCCAAAGGTCAAGCATCTCCCGCAAGTAGGCTGTGCCCATCAGTATATTCTCCTTTGGACTAAATACTTGATTAGGTATTCTGTACTTTAAAGAAACTTCCCTTGCGGTAAAGTCCATTAACTGCATAAGTCCCTTAGCGTTACTAGGAGAAATGGCTTCTGGGTCAAAGAGGCTTTCCTGTCGCATCACAGCCCATATGAGGTTTTTATCAATGTTGAATTTCTGAGATGCTTCCTCAACAAATTCTTTGTAGGGCTTTGGATATGCTACCAGACTGTATATTTCAGAGTTTGTACCAAACTTTCTAACAGCCAACCTAATGGCTAGAAAGTTGTCAAAATGTTGAATAGCCAGTATGTCCGATGGGGTTATCCTGTCTATTTTTTTGAAAGCTTCTAAGCGAGCATAGTATGGAAAGCCTGCTTGAAATATACTCCTTATAGTTCTTGCTGTTGATGTATCCTCCGCATCTACCAAAAAGACCTTCATAAACTTACTTACCACAGGCTCTCCCAATAGGACCTTTGACACGGTGGAGTAAAAGCCTGACCCTTTGGATGCCCGCAGCAGATGATAACTTGCTTTTGAAAAATCCTCTATTTCTTTGTAGCTTTTAAAAAGCCAAAAGTGGCTTTCCGAGGTTTCCATTTGGTTTGATGCCAACCTCAAAGCATTCTCAAAAGCCTCTATAGCATTTTTGTAATCACTAAGTACGAAGTAAGTTAAGCCCATCTGAAAGAACTTCTGGTATGAGTTTTCCATCATACCAAACCACTGCAAAGCTTCTTGGAAGTTGCCTTTGTAAAGGGACATCCTTCCTGCGTAAAAGAGGGCTTGATTGTATTCGAGGCTTCTTTCCAGTAGCCTTAGAGTTTCCATAAACTCGTCCTTAGATAGATTAAAGGTGATCTTTGCCCGAATTAAAAGAGCATCATCTATATAACAATCCTTTAATACACTCATAGCTTCACTATACATCCTCAATTTTTCATAGGTCTTGCCCAGCAGGTGACAGGCTTGTGGTATGAAAGATAAAACCTCTAATGCGTGTTTGTATTGTTTTCTCTTTATTAATTCTTCACCTACCTTGATCCTTTCTTCTTCTGTAAGCTCTACATCCTTCAGGTAATCCACAAAGAGATGGGGAAGGTTTAGCACTGCCGTTTTTTTGTCAAGGCCTAACTCCCTCCAAAGCTTTAAGTATCTGCTTAGGTAGTCAAGCTTTAAAGCCTTCGGATTTATGCTTTTTATAAGCTCGACAGACCTTTCCTTGTTTCCCATTTGATAGTATTTTTCTGCCATCAGAAGCTTTAGGTCGTGTATAAAAACTGCATCAGGATAGTTTCTTAAAATCTGCTCTCCCGCATATAGATCATCCTGGTTTTTGAACCTGAGCAATAGAACATATTCTTCAGGAAGCTGGGCATAGGAAAGATTAACGAGAATTAACAGTAAGGTAAATACTAAGCGATCCACGAGATTAGGATGTAAATAATCGTGGCTAATAAAAGGTTTATCGCTACTAGGCTTGGAATGGCAGATAGTCTATTCTTTCTGTATAAGAAAAAGTAGATATAAGCAAAGTTCAAAACCATTATGGCAAAAAGGAACAACTTTAGATGAAATAGAAAGTTTGTGGAGAAGTCCCTTCTGTAACCGTGCCAAAGGCCCATGCCAGTTAGAAAAAGAACGAGTATGGACAACCATACTGCTAAAAAGAACCTTCCATAAACATTCTTTACAAAATCAGACTTCTGACTTTCTGAGATTCTCTTTAAAGAAGGCCTAAGGAAGAATAGGGTATAAATCATTCCACCAACCCAAAGGGTAGCAAAGAAAAGGTGTAGAAAAAGCAAGCTTTTTATCATAGCTCTACGTTCAGTTTTTTAACTTTGACTTTTCCTTCAGCTAACTCTTCTATAGCATAGAAGGTTTTCTTGATTAATTCTTTTTTTATTTTATCCCTAACAAATATGTCCTCTCCTTCTTGGAGGAGTTGTTCCACACGCTTTGCAGCAGCATGCACCAATTCGTATCTACTGCTTACTTGCTTTAAAGCCTTTTCTATGTTAGGTCTTTTACTCATGCCTTTACCTCCAGTGGCATTCTCTACGAAGATAATCTATTATTTTATCATCCTTCACGCACCTTTCCAGGTCTTTAAGAAAGTTCTTAGTTGAGTATCTAGCTGATAGTATTATATTCTTCAGTGCTTGTACTGTTTCGTCCAAAAATTCATTAACCACTATGTAGTCAAAGTGTTTGGCACACGAAATCTCCCACTGCGCGGTTTTTATACGCTCTTCCAGGTTTGAATCTTTGTATCCCCTCGTTAAAAGCCTTCTGGTCAGCTCTTCCATAGATGGTGGGAGAAGAAAAACGAGCACGCTTTCTGGGTAGTTCTTTTTTATAGTCTTAGCCCCCTGCACATCAATAACAAGTATGGAATCAAACCCTTCTTTTTCGTTTTTTAATACCTGGTCCTTTGGTGTTCCGTAGTAGTTGCCATAAACCTTTGCATACTCTAAAAACTTTCCTTCTTTAATACCCCTTTCAAACTCCTCCACGCTTAGAAATATGTAATCCACACCTTCCACCTCTCCTTCCCTCTTTTGCCTTGTGGTTGCAGTCACTACCCGCCTCACGCTATCAACTTCTTTTAGGAGTATATTTACAACTGTTGTTTTTCCCGTCCCAGATGGAGCTGAGAAAACAAAAAGCATAGGAAAATTATAAAGCACTTCTCTTGTGCTCTATTTTGTCTTAGAATTATATAATCATGGGAAAAATTAGAGTGCAAGAGTTAGCTAAAGACTTAGGCTTAAAAGTAAAGGAAATACAGGAGGTTTTGAAGGAGTGGGGGATTAGTAAGGGAAATTTTGCTTACTTAGAAGAGGAAGAGGTGCAGATAATATTGGACCATTTTGAAAAGGAAAGATCGGTAGAGACAAAAAAACCGGAAAAGGTGGAATTAGAAAAGGAACTCAAAAAAGAGGAAAAACATGAACAGGCGTCTCAAAAGCTTTCTGTAAAGGAAAAGCAAAGGGCTCCGGCAAAAACAGAGATAAAGGAGAGGAAAAAGGCTACACCCGTAACCTTCAAAGTGGAAGACAGGCAGGAAAAACCTAAACAAACCTTCCAGCAAACAGTACCTCCACCTCCAGCGCCAAAAGTGGAAAAAATTGAGGAAAAGCCAAAGAGAGAGGAGAAGAAGGTTAGCAAAGAAGAACAGCAAGTTTTAAAGAAATTAGAACAGCAGATTGAAAAAAAGAAGAAGGAAGAGAAAGAAGAGGAGATAAAGATAGTGCAAATTCCAGAGGTGATCACAGTGAGGGAGCTTTCGGAGCTTTTAAAAACTCCCCCCAACATAATTATGGCGGAGCTACTAAAAAAGGGAGTGCTTGCTACGATAAATCAAACCGTCCCCCCAGAAGTTGCAATTCAAGTTGCTGAAGCTCTGGGCTTCTTGGCAGAGATAAAAAAAGAAGAGCAAGAAATTGTAGAGGAAGAAGAAATACTTGAAGAAGTGGAAAAACTTCCCAGACCGCCCATAGTAGTTGTAATGGGGCACGTGGACCACGGAAAGACCACACTACTTGACACAATAAGGAAGACAAACGTGGCTCAAAGGGAAAAGGGTGGAATAACTCAGCATATAGGTGCTTCTGTGGTAGAGTTGCCTGATGGGAGAAAAATAACCTTCCTTGATACTCCTGGACACGAGGCTTTTACCTCTCTAAGGGCAAGGGGTGCGCAGGTGACGGACATTGCAATATTGGTGGTTGCGGCTGATGATGGTGTTATGCCTCAGACCGTTGAGGCCATAAACCATGCCAAAGCTTTCAATGTGCCCATAATAGTGGCTGTAAATAAAATAGATAAGCCAGAGGCAGATCCTCAAAGGGTGCGTAGAGAGCTCTCCGAACTTGGGCTAATTCCAGAAGAATGGGGAGGTGATACTATCTTTGTAGATGTTTCCGCAAAAACTGGGCAAAATGTAGACACTCTTTTAGAATACGTACTTTTGTTGGCAGAGATCTTGGAGTTAAAGGCAAGGTACGAAGGACCCGCTAAAGGAACAGTCATAGAGTCTAAGCTGGACAAACAGAGGGGACCAGTGGCTACATTGTTAGTTCAGGAGGGGACTTTAAAGATAGGGGACGTTTTAGTAGCTGACACTACCTACGGTAAGGTAAGGGCTATGTTTGACGATAAGGGAAGGAGGCTAAAAGAAGCGGGCCCCTCTGTACCAGTGGAAGTGCTCGGCTTTGAAGAATTACCTATGGCTGGGGACACATTTAAAGTGGTAGAGGATGAAAGAAAGGCAAGACAGATAGTTGAAATCAGAAAAATTAGGAAAGAACAGCAGGAAAAATTATCCAAAGGCTTCATGCTTGAGGATGTATTTAAGAAAATACAAGAGGGGGAACTAAAAGAACTAAGGATAATCCTTAAAGCTGATACAGTGGGATCTTTGGAGGCATTGAAGAAGTCTCTAACAGAATTATCAACTCCTGAAGTAACCGTAAGGATAATACACGGTGCGGTTGGGGGAATAACGGAAAACGACGTTATGCTCGCAAAGGCAAGCCAAGCGGTGATAATAGGCTTTAATGTGCGTCCGGACGTGAAGGCTAAGGAAGTTGCGGAGAGAGAGAAAGTGGATATCAAGCTATACAGCATAATATACGAGGCTATAGAGGACGTTAAGAATGCTCTTAAAGGTATGCTAAAGCCTGTAGAGAAAGAGGTGGTTCTCGGCTCTGCAGAAGTTAGGGCTACTTTCAAAATAAAGGGAGTGGGGACTGTAGCAGGTTGTTATGTGCTTGAAGGCAAAGTTGTGCGCAATGCTAACGCAAGGCTTGTGAGAAACGGGGTTGTGATTTATACAGGTAAAGTGGAGAGCCTCAAAAGGTTCAAAGAGGATGTGCAAGAAGTGGCAAGGGGTTTTGAATGTGGAATAAAACTTAAAGATTATAACGATGTGAAGGTGGGTGATATAATAGAATGCTACGAAGTGAAGCTAGAAAGACAGTATATTTAAACATAAACGAAGTTTATGCATCCATACAGGGCGAAGGGCTTCTGGTAGGTCTGCCTGTCATATTCGTCAGATTCCAAGGGTGCAACTTAAGGTGTCCCTGGTGCGATCAACCTTCAGCTTTACCTTTTTTGAGGGACCATTCGGTGCCAATAGACAGCCTTCTGGCTCACCTGTCTGAATATCCGATCAAACATATAGTGCTTACAGGTGGAGAGCCTTTAGCACAAGAGGGAATAACTTTCTTGGTGGAAGAGCTGATGTCAAGGGGATACTCCGTGCAGATAGAGACAAATGGGACTTTGTGGCAGGAAGGCTTGGAGAAATTTGCAGAACGTCTCCATATAACATGTTCCCCCAAATGGACAGCAAACTGGTTTGTCCATCCAAAGATAATTCGTTACGCCAAAGAGCTTAAGTTTGTGGTTGATGACGTGCTAAGTCAGGATGTGCTATTGAAGAGTGAATTTAGAAGATTCTTAGAGGAAGGGAAGGTCGTACTTCAACCAGAAGGAAACAAGTTGGTCTTTTTTGAAAAGGCTCTGAACCTGCAAGCAGCCCTACTAAAACTAGGCTTTACTGTAAGAGTTCTGCCTCAGGTCCATAAGTTTTTTGGAGTTCCATAATCTTTTCAGCACCTGGAAAGAAATAATCTAAGATCGCATCATACATAGCTTTAGCGAATTTTTCTTGAAACTGTGGATCAGCCATCAAAAGGGCCTCTTGTGGATTGGTTATGAAACCTACTTCTACCAATACAGATGGTATGCCCGGAGTTTTAAGCACTGCAAAGCCTGCCCTTTGAATGCCCTTAAATTCAACCTCTCTACCCAACTGTACCCGAAGGTTTTTTGAGAGCATATTTCCAAACTGAACACTTTCGTAAAGTGTTACGTCCAAAGCCAGATCTGCCATAACTCTTTTAACATTGATGGGAACATCAGCAACGCCTATAGTAAGTTTGGCGTAGTTATCATTGTTAACAATTGCCTCCTTTTTTTTCTGTGCCGCTTCGGAAGATATGGCAAAGACCATCGTCCCTTTTGCATGCTCTGAAATTCCTTTTGGAGATGCATTAGCGTGTATGCTTACAAACAGGTCTGCCCTGTTGCGCAGAGCTATCTTTGCCCTTTCATCTAATGGAACAAAGGTATCGTCTTTTCTGGTTAGTATAACTTTAAACCTTCCATCCTTGTTTAAAAGCTGGGCAAGCTTTAAGGTAATTGCCAGGTTTATATCCTTTTCTCTTATGCCATTGTATCCTATAGCACCAGGATCGCGTCCACCGTGTCCTGCATCTAAAACTATCACTCTCCTTTGAGTAATTATCGCCCCTTTGGTCCTTTCAGAAATCAACCTTTCTCCGACGTTTTTAGTCTCTCTGTAAGAAATAACCTTAACAACAACCGGATCAAGTATGGCTATGAGTGGATCATCATCCAGAAGTTTGTTTTTGTAAACGTCTATGACTATTCTAAAGGGATTTTCCAAAGAAAAGGCTTTTACTTCATAATATTCTGTGTCAAAGACAAATCGTGTGCCCCAGGGGTGTTTTCCGATCCGCGCTTTTACATTTGTTGGTAGTCTTACGTCTTCCATAACATCTACCACAATCCTTTTGGGGTTTGCCAAGAGCAATACTCTATATTCTACTGCCCTTTCAAACTCCAAAACCAAGCGCCTTTTATCTGGATAATTACCTTCTCTGTAGATTACTTGTATTCCAAAAGATACACAAATCAGCAGGCTAAAAATTATTAAAATCTTCTGGAACATGGACCTCCTCCTCTACCTCCTGCTTCCTAGTGGCCCAAGGGGGTTTAGGGAATTTTAACATCAAAGGCGAGGGAATGTCTGGCTGATAGAGTATCATACTTCCTTTTTTGAGAATCAGAGCCCTTTGCCTGAAGTTATTTGTGAGAAATTCATACTCTTTGTTCAAAAGCTCACTGCTATCCATACGCCCTACCACCTTGATGGCAGAGTTAGCAAGAATTCTTTTTTCTATCTCACTGGCCGTTTGCTGAGCTCCTATAAGTATAACACCCAAGCTTCTACCTCTCTCCGCTATGTCCAAAACTACGTCCTTTATAGGACTCCACCCATCTTTTGGAGCATACTTATTTAATTCGTCCAAAACAACAAAAACTCTAGGAAATGGATTAGATCTACTTTCTTTTTCTTCAAAGAGCTTTTTCAGAACTGCACCCACTATAAACATCTGGGCTATGCTGTGAAGACTGCTTATGTCTATAACGGAGACTTTGTTTTCTTCCCATTTTATGGGACTGGATTGGGTGGGATGGATAAATCTTTTTATGTGGGATGCGGCCCTTGAAAACCTTCTAAGAAAAGCCCTGGCTGTTTGTATGGACGCATCACCGAACCACTCCTTGTATAAATCTTTAGAACCTGCCTCTGCTTGCTCTATTGCTTCTGTAAACCTATTTTCTAAGTCCTGAAAGGACTCAATGTCTCTGCCATAACTGTCTAAGAGTCTGCCTTCTGGACTATGTTTTGCCAAATAGTAAAGCTTGTTTGCAATTCTTTCTACAATGTATGGCACCTGGGACTTTGTTTCTTCCTCTTCCACGAACATAAACCTGATGAGTCCTTCCTGTGCAAACTCTCGCAAACTCCAATAAAATGGAACTACTTTTTCATCTTGACGTTCAGAGTCTGGGATAGAGTGGTTTCCAGGATAGGGTGACACGTAGAACTTCACGTCTTTGAAAGGCTCGGATCTCATTCCCATTTTTCTTAAAGCTTCTTCGTCCTCTCGTGAGAGGTTTTTATTCTTTTTGTCTATCCATAAAAGGTCTTTACCCTTTACGTTAAAGATGATGGCGTTTATTCTTCTCTCCTTGCTGTGATTTAGCAAAGAGTAGAGTAAAAACAGGGCGTAAGAAGTTTTAGTTGCCACTCCAGACATGCCAGAGATAGAAACGTGGGCGCCCTCCGTGCCGTCCAAGAAGTGATAATTGAGGTATATTACCTTCCCGGACCGAGAAAGTCCTGCGGGTATTTTTACCTTCATCTGATCGTAGTACAGGGCTTTTTCAAACTCTTCACCTTCGGCTGTATAAACGGGATCACCCGGTGTTGGTGGAATGAAGACCTCTGGCTCAACTCTGGTTAAAGATACCTTTGCCACGTAGGCTATGTTTATTGGGATCACCCCCTGCGTTGCAAGATGAGCATCATACACCCACTGAGCACCTTCCAAAAACTTTTGCACCTCCTGCACTATGCCGTAATATTTAACTTTCTGATTTCCAACCTCCGACTCTGCATAGAGCACATCGTCCAACTGAACAAGATTTCCTGTCTCTACCCCCACCCAAAATTCTAAGGGTGTTATAGGTTTTGTTCCTAATACTATCCCTACTTTCATAGGGGATTAGTATAATACGGCTCTAACTTAAAAACATCATCCCCTCCATCGCCGGACAAAAACCTTTCGTATGCCGTAAGAGCTCCGTAGGCTGAAAAAGAAAAAAAATCAAGCTGGTAGTTGGCAAAATCTACAGAGTGGGACTTTAAAGCTACAATACTTCCTTCCAAAGGCTCTCCCTTCCAAACTTTTACTGGGCTTAAAGAACTTCCATTACTTACTCTATAAAACAGGTTCCTGCTTACCTTCAGAAAAGCAGCCTTTGGTGGAGGAATTGAAGTATATCTAAGCATTAGATCTAAGTTTTCGTATGCGTATATGGGTTTTTGGTTTATGTATGCTAAGGTTTTTATGAAGGTTATTCCCACTCTAAGGGATGTTAGATAACCCACTCCGATGGATACACAAAAGGCATCAAAATCCTTTGGTTCTAAGCCCAATTTTCTAAGTACAGCGGGCAAAAGCTCTAAGGACTTTTTGTTGCTGTCCTCGTAATAAATTAAGGTTAGCTTTCCATCTTCTAACACTGAAAGGTTCAGGAAAGAAAAGGAGGTATCTAAGGAAAGGATTTTCATAGAGGTGTTTCTTCATAGTGTTTGTAGTGTTGTTCCCAGAGGTATGCGACCTTTAAAAGCGTGCTCTCGTCAAAGGCCTTTCCTATGAGCTGTCCCCCTACGGGCAGTCCGTTGGACTTGCCTATGGGAATGGATACAGCTGGCAGTCCTGCTAAATTTACGCTAACCGTGAATATGTCTGCCAAATACATCTTTATTGGGTCTGAAGTTCTCTCCCCAAACTTAAAGGCGGTGGTAGGTGAGGTGGGACAAGCTATAACATCAACCTTTTTGAAAGCTTCCTCAAAGTCCCTCTTTATTAGAGCTCTCACCTTCATTGCTTTTAGGTAATAGGCGTCGTAGTATCCGGTAGATAGTGCAAAGGTTCCCAAAAGTATCCTTCTTTTTACCTCTGGACCAAAGCCGTAATCTCTGGTTTCTGCATACATCTGGTTTATGTCCTTGGCTTTTGCCCTGTATCCAAATCGCACGCCGTCATACCTTGCCAAGTTGGAACTTGCCTCCGAAGGTGCGATTATGTAGTATGTGGGTATGGCGTACTTGCTGTGGGGGAGGGAAACTTCTTCCAATTCAAACCCTTGAGATTCCAGAAACTTCAAAAATACGTCAAAACAATCTTTGACTCCCTCTTCCACCTCAAATTCAAAGAACTCCTTTGGAACGCCTACCCTTAGCTTTTCTGGGACTTTCTCTATATCTTGACTGAATTTTGGCACTTCCACCTTTGTACTGGTGGAATCCTTCGGGTCAAAACCGCTTATAACCTCCATAATCAGTGCTACGTCCTTTGCCCACCTTCCAAAGGGTCCTATCTGATCAAGGGAGGAGGCAAAGGCCACAAGCCCGTAGCGGGAAACTCTTCCGTAGGTTGGCTTTAGTCCAATAACGCCGCAAAAACTTGCAGGCTGTCTTATGGACCCTCCCGTGTCTGAACCAAGGGAGAGGGGCACCGATTGAACTGCAACCGCCACCGCAGAGCCACCTGAAGAACCCCCTGGCACCCTCTCTAAGTCCCAAGGATTTTTTGTGGGAAAAAAGGCAGAGTATTCCGTAGATGAACCCATGGCAAACTCATCCATGTTGGTCTTCCCAACGATCAAAGCACCCGCAAGCTTAAGTTTTTCTACAACTGTGGCATCATAAGGTGATATGTAGTTTTCAAGTATCTTTGATGCGCACGTGGTGGGGTATCCTTCCACGTTTATGTTGTCCTTTACGGCTATCGGTATGCCGTAAAGGGGATAATCTTCTGGATTTTTGTCTTCTAAAGCCTTTGCTTGTTCTCTTGCCTCTTCGTAAAAAGCGGTTATGTATGCTTTAACCTTATCCTCTGTTTCCAAATACCTGCTGTAAAAAGCGTCCAGCACTTCTACAGGTTTTACTTCTTTTCTTTTCATCAAAGATAGAAGCTCGTAAGCGGATTTCTTCCAAAGCATGACCTTTGCTTATTTTATCATAAGGCTTTTCTGACCTTTTCTAAATCTTCCACCTTTTCTATGTTGAAAACTAAAACACCACTAACTGTTTGCTGGATTAGTTTAGAAAGCACGTTCTTTGGACCTATTTCTACAAACACACCCACTCCAAGCTTTTCTACCATGTACTGCACGCTTTGATACCACCTTACAGGTGAAAACAGCTGGCGGTATAGATTTTCTCTAACTTCGTGAGCCATCGTGTGCTCTCTTGCGGTGTAGTTTTGCACTAAGGGAATGGAAAGGTTTTTTATGGGAGTTTGGGCAAGTTTTAGTCTGAAGGCATCTGCCGGTCCTTTCATCAAAGAACAGTGGGATGGGACAGAAACCTTTAGAGGGATAGCTTTGCCTCCCATATGCTTGGCTATTTCCATAGCTTTTTCTACTGCGGATTTTTCTCCAGATATAACCGTCTGCTCTGGAGAGTTGTAATTGGCTGGTTCTACCACTCCATACTCGCTGGCTTGTCTGCAAACTTCTTCTACTTTTTCTGGGGAGAGTTTGAGTATTGCCGCCATGGCACCCTTTCCTTCTGGAACGCCCTCCTGCATGAGCTTTGCCCTTATGTGAGCCAGCCTTACCGCTTCAAATAGCTCAACTCCCCCCGCAACCACAAGGGCAGAGTATTCTCCCAAAGAGTGTCCAGCCACCACGTCTGGTTTTGGAAAGCCAAGCTCTACCATTACTTTATAAATAGCTATGGAAGTTGTCAGAATGGCTGGCTGAGTGTTTATAGTTTTGTTTAACTCCTCCTCGGGACCTTTGAATACTATACTGGGAAGGTCGTATCTGAGTGCTTTTTCTGCAGAGTGAAAAACGTCCCTTGCAGTTGGAAATTCTCTGTAAAAATCGTAGCCCATTCCAACGTACTGAGAACCCTGTCCAGGAAATACATAAGCTATTTTTCTCATGGCTTTTTACCCTGCAAGATCTTAAAAAAAAAACATTCAGTAGTATATCACAAAGCTTTATTAGCAAGGCTAACAAAAAGATTCTAAGCTCTACCCTTCTTAAGATTTATCCTCCTATAAAATTCCAAGAGTCTTTTATTCGCAAGTTTGTGAAACTTTTCAGCCTTCATCTCTGTCAATAACTCAATTGCGTCGTCTATGGTGTCTATAAGGTATACGTGAAACTCACCCTTTTCTGTGCTTTCCAAAACCTCATCCGACAGAACTAAGTTTTCCCAGTTTTTGGACGGCACTATTACTCCCTGCGTGCCTGTAAAGCCCAGCGCTTTGCAAATTTTGTAAAATCCCTCCACCTTCTCCTTAATAGCTCCTACCGGTTGAACGTTTCCAAATTGGTCTATTGAACCTGTGACCGCTATGTCTTGCCTTATTGGCACTTCTGCTATGGCAGAGAGAATGGCTAAAAGCTCAGCTACAGAAGCACTATCTCCCTCTACTTCTTCGTAAGATTGCTCAAAAGAAAGGGTGCAGGAAAGATAAAGAGGTTTGTCTTTACCGTATTTTCCGTATAAGTATCCGCTGAGTGTTAGAACAGCCTTTGAGTGGATTGGACCACTTAGTGCTACTTCTTTTTCAATACTTACCACACCCTTTTCGCCAGGATAAACAGAAGCGGTAATTCTTGTTGGTTTTCCAAAGCTGATGTCTCCAAGCTCATAAACGCTAAGCCCGTTTACCTGTCCCACACTTTTCCCTTTTACCGAACAGATTATCTTACCTTCTACAATGGCTTTCCTTATTTTTTCCTCTATTAAGTTTGACCTATAGAACTTTTCTTCTATCGCCCTCTTTATATGTTCTCTTCTTATCAGTTTATCCTCCTTGGTAAAGGCATTAGCCTCTCTCATAATATCCACTATGTCTCCCATAACTACGTTGATTTTTTTGGTGCTTCCTGAGAGTGTTACGGCGTGCTTGAACAGCTCGGATAGGGCCTCAGGTTCTAAATCTTTTATACCTTCATCTTGTATTATCTTTTTTACCAAGCGTGGGAATTTATCATAAACCTCTTGGTCTAAATCTACCACCGGGTCAAATTCTGCCTTGATCTTAAAAAGTCTTCTAAACTCAGGATCATAAAGGGAAAGTAGTTGGTAGGTTAGGTAATCTCCTATAAGAATTACCTTTAAACGAATGGGTATGGGCTCTGGGGTTATACCAACGTAAGAAAAAAAGAAATCTTCAACAGCGTAACCTGGGATATGCACCTTGGAGTGCATGATCGCCTTCTTGAATGCATCCCAAAGGAAATAGTTTTTCAGAAGGTCAGACACTCTGAGTAATAGGTACCCGCCTCTGGCTTTGTGTAAACTTCCAGCTTTTATGCTTGTGTGATCTGCATACAGCACACCCATTTCCATGCTGTAGGAAATGCTCCCAAAGAGACTTTGAAAGGATGGCACTTCTTCGTAGATTACAGGTGCGCCTTCTAAACCTGAGTTATCTACAATCAGGTTTATCTTGAATTTTCTAAAAGCTTTCTCTAAGTGAGTTAACATCGGAGTATTCCCAACAGCACCTTTCCATGCAAGGAAAAGGTCCACGCTCTTTACAATCTCCCTTTTTAACTTTTCCAAAAATTCAGCTATAGTGGGGTATTTACAGTACTTTTCCTCACACTTTGAGAACAACTTTTCAACTACAAAATTTGCTACCCTTTCCTTAAGCTCACTCAACCTCTCCACGAGTTGATGGTCTGTTTCCCTGAGTTCTCTCATGTAATCCCTAAATCGTTCTTCAAATTCTGATAGATTTCTTTCAAAGCTTTCCTGAATTCTTGGATTAGCAAACAATTCGGGCTCGTCCACTATCCGTTTACCGATTATAGGTAGAAGCTTTATACCCATTGGAGTAATCACAACTCCCAGGTTTTTTGCTTCTGCCTCCCTTGCCAATTTTGTTAATATTTCTTCTTTCTTTTTCTCTACCTCTTTCGTTATTTTTGCAACTTCTTCTTCGTATTCCTTGCTCTCAAAAGCCTTAGGCATCTCTGTTTTAAGCAATTCTATGATCCTCTCCACTTCTTCTACAAAACCCTTTCCAACTCCAGCAGGCAGAAGTAGATACTTTGGACGCAATGGGTCATCAAAGTTATACACGTAGCAAAGATCTTCGGGAACAGGCTCCTTTTTTGCTTTTTCTTTCAGCCTTCTCAATGCGTAGGTAGTCCTCCCTACGCTTTCTGGACCGGAAATAAAAATGTTATAACCTTCGCTGTTTGTGCTAAGAGCCAGATCAAAAGCTCTTTCCACTCTATCCTGCTTTAGAAACACTTCTTCTGGTTCTACTTCGGCTGTTGAAATTTTATAGACGTAACCGTACTCTAAGTCTTTTCTACTTAACTTTCTTACACTCACAATTTTTTAATCTCTCTACCCAGTTTTTCCTCCACAGATTTTACCTTGGAAACCAGCCTGCCCGACTTACCTTCTCTATAATCTATCTTCATAGTTATGGATATTCTGGGGCAATCCTTCCTTAGCTCGTCAAAACCCCTTTTTAAGACTTCCATTACCTCTTCCCAACTTTCACCTTCCACGATAGTTCCCATAGGTGTAAGCACGTAAGGTAGTCCTGATTTGTCTACTACATCCACTACCCTTGCTACATATTTACTCACACTCTCTTCTTTACCTAAAGGGGTCATGCTTACAAATACCAGAATACTCATGGCATTTAATATTTTATGGTAAAATAAACACTCAGGAGGAGAAAATGAAAGGAAAAATAGTTCAAGTAATAGGAGCAGTTGTGGACGTAGAATTTTCTGAAAAAGAACTGCCCCCAATAAGACACGGTTTAAAAACCATAAGGCGCTTTATAGACGACAGAGGTAATTGGGCTCAGGAGGAGTTATTCTTTGAGGTTGCGCAGCACATAGGGGAGAGTAGGGTTAGAACAGTGGCTATGGGCCCTACAGATGGTTTGGTAAGAGGACAAGAGGTGGAATACTTAGGAGGACCTATTAAGGTGCCTGTAGGAAGAGCTACCCTTGGAAGGATATTCAACGTGGTAGGTCAGCCTATAGATGAAGCGGGACCCGTGAATGCACAAGAGTATTGGCCAATGTTTAGAGAGCCACCACCTTTGGAGGAACAATCCACAAAGGTGGAGATATTAGAAACTGGTATAAAGGTCGTAGACCTTCTGGAGCCCTATGTAAAGGGTGGAAAGGTCGGACTCTTTGGTGGTGCTGGAGTTGGAAAGACAGTCCTAATGCAAGAGCTCATACACAACATTGCCAAGTTCCACAAGGGTTTTTCTGTGGTTATAGGCGTGGGCGAAAGGACGAGGGAAGGAAACGACCTTTGGCACGAAATGAAAGAGTCAGGAGTTCTTCCTTATACGGTGATGGTCTACGGTCAGATGAACGAGCCACCGGGTGTTAGGTTTAGAGTGGCCCAAACTGGCATAACCATGGCCGAATACTTCAGAGACGTAGAAGGTCAAGACGTGCTTGTTTTTATAGACAACATATTCCGCTTTGTGCAGGCTGGCTCTGAAGTTTCTACACTGCTTGGCAGGCTTCCATCTGCAGTTGGTTATCAACCTACACTAAACACGGACGTAGGTGAAGTGCAGGAGAGGATAACCTCTACAAAGAAAGGTTCTCTTACATCCATTCAGGCGGTTTATGTGCCAGCGGACGACATAACGGATCCAGCCCCTTACTCGGTCTTTGCTCACTTGGATGCAACTACAGTCCTTGCCAGAAGGCTAGCAGAGCTTGGTATATATCCAGCGGTTGATCCTCTTGAATCTACATCTAAATACTTAGCACCGGAGTTTGTGGGAACAGAGCATTACGAGACTGCTATGGAAGTTAAAAGGGTTCTTCAAAGATACAAAGAGCTTCAGGAAATAATAGCCATACTGGGAATGGAGGAGCTATCTGAGGAGGATAAAGCTATAGTTAACAGGGCAAGGAGAATTCAAAGGTTCTTGGCTCAGCCTTTCCACGTGGCGGAGCAGTTCACCGGCATGCCAGGAAAGTACGTAAAGCTTGAAGACAACATAAGGAGCTTTAAAGAGATCCTGACTGGCAAGTATGACCATCTTCCCGAGATGGCATTCTACATGGTTGGCACCATAGAGGAGGTGGTGGAAAAGGCTAAGGCTATGGGAGCCAAGGTTTGAGAAAGGACGGGAGAAAGCCCAACGAGCTAAGGCCTGTAAGAATCCAAAGAGATTATCTTAAATACCCCGAAGGGTCTGTTTTGGTAGAGTTTGGAAATACAAAGGTTATATGCACCGTCTCAGTTCAGGATGGTGTCCCTCCCTTTTTAAAGGGCAAGGGGCAAGGTTGGATAACCGCCGAATACTCCATGCTTCCCAGGGCTGGACAGACGAGAAACATAAGAGAATCGGTTTTGGGAAAGATTGGTGGTAGAACGCATGAGATACAGCGTATAATCGGAAGAGCTATGCGCACTGCTTTGGATCTTACAAAGGTTGGAGAAAGAACCTTCTGGATAGATTGCGATGTTTTACAAGCAGATGGAGGCACAAGGACTGCTGCAATAACTGGTGCCTTTGTTGCATTGGCGGATGCAGTGATAAAGCTATACAACGATGGAGTTTTGAACTCCACTCCCATAAAAGACTTCGTAGCTGCTGTGAGCGTGGGTATAGTGGGGGATGAAGTTCTTTTGGACCTTAACTTTGAGGAAGACTCAGAGGCTAAGGTTGATATGAACTTGGTAGCCACTGCGGACGGTAAAATATCGGAGATCCAAGCGTTGGGAGAAGAGCACACTTTTACTAAAGAACAGTTTGAAAAAATGTTCGCTTTAGCTATGGGTGGTATAAAACAGCTTATAGAGCTTCAAAAGAGCTTTTTTGAAATCAGGGGCAACCTTTGGCTTAGGAAAAATATAAAGGAAGCTAAGCTGGAATAATTTTATTTAGCGTGAATGGATTGGAGCACAGGGTTAAGAAGCTAAACCAAAACAGCCTCGGAGAGAGTTGAATTACAACTCCTACAAAGGCATTCCCCAATGGGCAAAGCAAAGCCTGCAGGAACACCAAAAGGATGAGAGGGAAGCAATATACTCCTTGGAAGAGCTGGAACAGGCAAGAACCCATTCAGGAACGGAAAGTTTTAGGTAAAATAAGACCTATGAGCCCTGCGGGATTGGAGAGAAAGTTTGACGTGAGATTATATGTTCAGAAGGTTAATAGCTTATAATTAAAGGAGGAGGTTATGATGAAGAAAAAAGTAGCTGCGTTGGGAATAATTTTGGGAGCTTTTGGTGGGATGGTAAGCTGTCAGCAAACTAAAGCTTGCCCTACTGAGGATAAAATAAAGGCTGGGGTAAAGGATCTTATTCCGCAGGAGTTCAAGGTAGAGTCAGTGCAAACACTGCAGGCCATACCAGGTCTGTGTGAGGTGGTGATTAAAGTAGGTCCCCAACCACTGGTCTTCTACACAGACAAAGAAATGAAGTATTTAATGGCTGGAAATTTGATAAGTCTGGCAGACAAAAAGAACATCACAAGGGAAAGACAGCAGGAGTTTATGAAAGTAAGCCAAGATCAGCTCAAAGAGCTTGAAAAGCACACAGACTTTACCTTTGGGCAGAAATCCTCAGGTAAGTTTATATACATGTTCACAGACCCAGACTGTCCTTTCTGCAAGAGATCTGAGCCTATAGTAGAAAAGTGGGCACAGGAGAAGGGTGTGGAGGTGAGGGTAGTCCTCTTTCCTCTGCCTATACATCCTGATGCCTTTCCGAAGTCTGTGTCCTTGATATGCGATAAAAAAGGTTGGGAAGAATACAAGAACGGCTATAAATCCAACAATCAATGCGAAGAAGGTAAAAGGAAGGTGGAAGGAAACTTAGCTCTCGCGGAAAGGTTTGGTATAAACGGCACACCTACTTTTATAGGTTCTAACGGCAGGATTCACTCTGGTTTACCCACGGATGAAGATTTAAACAAACTGATTAACTAAAAAATGAATAGGGAGACTTGGAAGACAAAAGTAGGTCTGATATTTGCTGCAGCAGGAAATGCAATAGGTCTAGGAAATCTGCTTAGATTCCCGTCTAAGGTAGCTTTATACGGCGGCGGAGCCTTTATGATTCCATACTTTGTGGCCCTCTTTCTCCTTGGAATACCTCTTATGCTCATAGAGTGGGTTGTAGGCAGGTACGCTGGCGCAAAGGGACACGGTTCTATGACTGGCATAATAGGTTCATTCTTTAACCACTCTTACGGTTCAAGAGTCCTAGGGTCCATAGGTGTATCCATACCCATACTAATTGTTAGTTATTACATATACATAGAGTCCTGGACTTTAGGCTTTGCCTTTATGTCCTTGTTTGGTCAAATGCCTGATCCTGTGGTTTCCACAGACCCAAAGGTAGCTATGGAGCCTTATGTGTCCTTCTTTAGAGAATACACCAAACCTTCGGTTATAGCTATAGTCTTTCTGTTGATAACCTTAATAATTAACTGGATAATACTTAAGAGGGGTGTGGTCAAGGGTATAGAGCTAACAGCCAAGTATGGTCTTCCCCTCCTCGTGACTATGGGCATTTTCCTTGGTGTAGTATCCTTAAGCATGAACGGCTGGAAGGGTTTAGAGGGGCTTTTGTTTATATACAAGCCCGATTTTTCAAGATTGGCAGACCCTCAGGTGTGGCTGGAAGCCTCGGGGCAAATATTCTTTACCCTTTCCTTGGGAATGGGTGCGATAGCTACCTATGCTAGCTACGTAAAGAAAAATGACGATGTGGTAAAAGCTGGGCTATATACCGCAGGTCTAAACGAGTTTGTGGAGGTTGTTATAGGTGCAAGCATAGCCATACCTGCAGCCTTTGCAGTTTTTGGAGCTACGAGCGTGCCAGAGCTGGCAAAGGAAGGAACCTTTAGGCTGGGTTTCATGACCATGCCTGCCATACTGATGTCTTTACCAATAGGTAGCTTACTTTCTACCGTGTGGTTCTTTCTTTTATTTATAGCAGCGCTTACCTCATCCCTTGCTTTGATTCAACCCTTGGTAGCTCTTTTGGAAGATGAGATGAGATGGAGCCATACTAAAGCGGTGAATGTGTCGATGATTATAGTAAGCTTTGGTGCCTTTCTCTCCGCTTTTGTGCCTGGCTTTATAGACGACGTGGATTTTTGGGCTGGTACTCTCATGCTTGTATTTTTTGGACTATTGGAAATTATCGTTTTTGTTTGGATTTTCGGAGTTCATAACTTTCACAGAGAACTAAACACAAACAGTTTTATAAAAATACCAAAAGGATTAGTTTATTTCTACGCTGTGGTTTCTCCTTTGTTTCTGGTACTTTTGCTTTACTTCTGGGGTGTAGTCCAACTACCTAAGGTCCTTTCTCAAACTGACCCAGGCATAGTCATATCACGAGCCTTTGTTATATTCATCATATTACTCATAGCCTTCTTCTCTGTGGAAAGCAGAAGGAGATACCTTTCAGGTCCACATATGTAGTTTCAGCCACCACCTACTATATGAACTATCTCCACCCTATCACCTTCTGAGAGTTTGTATTCGTTATACCTTGACTTTGGGATCACCTCTTCATTTACAGAAATAGCAAAACCTACTTCTCTGACCCTTATACCCTTAAGCTCAACCAATTGCGCAAGGGTAATACCCTCTGGAACATCTGTTTCTTCACCGTTTACATAAAGTTTCATGGTTAATTATTATAAGAAAAAGTTCTATACGTCGGGTGAGAAATTAACCAATAGCATAAGCATAAAGGTAAGTCAAAAGGGTTATTCCCTTTCTCCATCTGCTAATATAATGGCAATTATATTAACCTCAAGCCTATAAATACTTTGACATCCGGGCATACAATTTGATATCATTGATATCAGTGTGCTAGAAATACTGTAAAAGGAGGTGTCAAATGGATGCTGTCAAATTAAAGGCAAGTGAATATGCAAACCTGATAGGAGTGTCTTTAAACACCGTGAAAAACCGCATAAGGGCTGGCGTGGTCCCTGGAGAGAGGGGGGAGGACGGCATTTGGTATGTTTTAATTCCAAGAGAAGAGTACGAGTTTTTAACTCAAAAGAACGAAGAGCGAACAAAGACGGAGTTAAACATCTCCAGCAATCTGGAAAAGCTAAAGTCTGGGTTTGAGGGTAGTTTAATAGCCACCTATCTTGAGATGTTGATGCAAAAGGATCGACAGAAGGAAGAGCTTTTTCATGAACTTTCCAGCCTATATACCCTACTGGCCGTGAAAGAAAAAGAGATTGAACTCATCAAAAAGGCTGCGGAAGAAAGAGAAGAACAAAAGGTTTTAATAGAACAGCTGAAGAAGGAACTAAGGGAAAAAGAAAAAGAAATTAGTAAGTTAGAAAATAGGCTAAAGGAAAAAGAGCTTGAGCTAGCACAGAAGGACGTAGAAACTCAAAGACTTTTGTTGGAGAAGGAAAAGGAGATTTCTTCTTTAAAGTTGGAACTGGATTACTGTAGAAAGCAAAAGGATTAAAATAAAACGTATGGAGTTTGAACCAGTTATAGGACTTGAGATACACGTTCAGCTTGACACCAAAACTAAAATGTTCTGTTCTTGTCCTGTGGAGTTTGGAGCAGAGCCAAACACCTTAGTGTGTCCAGTGTGTCTTGGTCTGCCGGGAAGCCTGCCAGTGGTAAACAAAAAGGCTGTAGAGTACGCCATAAGAGCAGCATTAGCCCTTAATTGCAAAGTTCATGAGTTTTCTGTATTTGCAAGGAAAAATTACTTCTACCCAGACCTTCCAAAAGGTTACCAGATATCTCAGTATGAGCAGCCATTAGCTACAGATGGATGGGTGGAGGTAAACGGAAAAAGAGTTAGGATAAGAAGGTTGCATCTTGAGGAGGATGCTGGGAAAAACATCCATGAGGGAAGCAAGACTTACGTGGATTTAAACAGAGCTGGAACACCTCTAATAGAGATCGTCACCGAGCCAGACATAGACTCGCCAGAGATGGCAAGAGAGTTTTTAGAAACGCTCAGGAACACTCTCCGCTACGCTGGTGTGTCAAAGGCAGACATGGAAAAAGGTCAGCTAAGGTGCGATATAAACCTGTCTCTAAGACCAAAGGGCTCAAAAGATTTGGGCACTAAGGTGGAGATAAAGAACGTAAATTCCTTTAGGTTTGTGCAAAAAGCCATAGAGAGCGAGATAAAAAGACAAACTAAAATTCTTCTGTCCGGTGGAAAGATAGTGCAAGAGACCAGAACCTTTGATCCATCTACAGGGCTAACCCATCCCATGCGCACAAAAGAAGAGGCAGAAGATTACAGATACTTCCCAGACCCGGACCTTCTGCCTTTAGTTGTAAGCAAAGAATGGATAGAGGAGATAAAAAACAGTATGCCTGAGCTGCCTCATCAAAGGTTGGAAAGGTTTATAAGAGAATATGCATTAACGCCGTACGAGGCCAAGGTATTGACAGATATAAAGGAGGCGGGGGACTTTTTTGAGGCTTCTCTTTCTTTCTACGATAAGGATCCAAAGCTTACTTCCAACTGGCTACTGAACGATCTTTTTGGTCTTTTAAGGGAGAGAAATTTGAGTATAGAGCAATCACCCGTAAGCCCTGAGAGGCTGGCTCAGCTTGTAAAGCTGATTAAGGAAGGGGTTCTATCGTCAAAGCTTGGGAAAGAGGTGCTTTCAGAAATGTTTGTAAGTGGAGAGGACCCGCAGACCATAGTGGAAAAGAAAGGTTTGAAACAGGTAAGTGATGAAAATACCATTCGGGAAGTAGTTCAACAGGTGTTTAACGCCCATCCCAACGAATACCAAAGGCTAAAGTCTGGAGAGGATAAACTTATAGGCTTTTTTGTTGGTCAGGTCATGAAAGCCACAAAGGGCAAAGCTAACCCCCAGCTTGTGAATAAGCTCATATCTGAGGTGATATCCAAATGAGAATAGCTATAGGTTCAGACCATGCAGGTTTTAGATTGAAAGAAAAGATAAAGGAATTTATTCTTTCAAAAGGCTACGAGGTTTTAGATTTTGGCACAAACTCTACAGATTCTACCCATTATCCTATCTTTGCAAAGGAGGTAGCAAAAGCCGTTCAGGAAAAAAGGGCAGATTACGGAATTCTCATATGTGGAAGCGGAATAGGAATGTCTATCGCAGCAAATAAGTTTCCAGGCATACGAGCAGCCCTTTGTTTGAACGAATACATGGCTAGGATGAGTAGAATGCACAACGATGCTAATATATTGTGCTTAGGAGACAGAGTTGTGGGAGACGAGTTAGCTCTTTCCATAGTGGAAGCCTGGCTGAGCGCGAGCTTTGAAGGTGGAAGGCATCAAGAAAGAATAAAACTAATAGAGGAGATAGAAAAAGGCTTGTGATAAAATGTTAAAGAGGAGGAAGTTATGGATATCCAACAAGCTCTGTATCCCAACATAACCTTGTTTATACAAGCAGTCTTATTTTTGATCTTTTTATTCATCGTTAGGCAAATACTTACCAAGCCATACAGCGAAGTTATAGAGAGCAGAGAAAATCTCATCCGCAAAAACTACGAAGAAGCGAAAAAACTTCAAGAGGAAGCAAACCACTTCTTGGAATTGGCTAAACAGGAGATAGAAAGGGCAAGCTTAACTTCCAAAGAGATCCTGGAGAAGGCAAAGAGAGAAGTAGAAAGAATAAAAGCGGAAAAAATAGCTCAGGCTGAAGAAGAAGTTCAAAAAGAAATAGAGCGGAGCGTGAAAGAAATAAGGGAAGCATTGAACATAGAGAAAGCAAAGCTTGAGGAAAGGATAGAAGAAATAGCAAAAAGTATAGTCCAAAAAATAGAAGAGGAGGCAGCCTAATATGGCAATGGCAGAAGGGCATCACACCTTAGAGCTCGTATGGAAAGGTTTTAACATACTGCTTTTCCTAGCAATAGTCTATTACTTTGGGAAAAGACCTATAGGAGAGGCTTTTAGGTCTTTCTTTTTGAAGCTTACGGAAAATCTGGAAGGGTCAGAAAAAGAGCTAAAGCAGGCAAAGGAAGCTTTGGAGAAGGCAAAGCTTGAATACGAAGATGCAAAAAGGCGTCATGTAGAACAGATAAAGCTTGCAGAACAAACTGCACAACAGATAAAAGAAGAGGAGATAAACAAGGTGGATGAGATAGTAATTAGGATCAAAGAAAAAGCGCGAGAAAGCATAGAGCTGGAAACCAAAAAGGCAAAAGAAGAGCTGTTAAGGTATGGCATGCAGAAAGCTAAGGAGCTGGCAATCAAGAAGCTTGCTGAGGACTTTCAAAATCCAGACCTGCAAAGAAGGTACATAGAAAAGAGCATTAGGAAGATGGAGGCAAGACAATGAACAAAGAATTAGCAAAAAAGCTTGCAAAAGTCTTTATGAACAAGCTTTCAAAAGATAGAGTCCTTTTAGTTCAGGGCTCCAATTTTTTGGGTTTTGTGTACGATCTGTACAAAAAAGAAAAGCTGTTTAGGGACTTTGTTCTCAATCCAAAGGTACCCAATGAAAAGAAAATAGTATACCTAACCGAGCTTTCAAAAAAATTCTCCATGCCTTCTGAAGTAGGGGAATTTATCAACCACTTAGTGGAGCTAAACGCCATTCCAATGTTAGGTGAAATAAAGAGGGTATATGATTATGAAATGGAGAAATTTCTGAAGCTTTCAAAAGCGTTCCTGATAGTGGCAAAGAGGGTGGACGATGATACTCTTCAATCTGTAATGGCAAAGATAAAACAATCTCTCAACAGAGAGCTTGAGTTTGAGGTCTTAGAGGACCCATCCCTAATAGGTGGTTTTGTAGTTAAAACCTCTGGTATGGTTATAGACGCCTCTGTTAAACGCGTTTTAGAGAGGTTTGTATGATGGAATATCCAA